>JBAXZU010000109.1:0-5689 GCA_041670225.1 Bacilli bacterium
GTTTTTATTTCTGCGCTTTCCAAGGAAATGACGGAACTCTGTTGGTCACCCAGGAAAGCAATTATCTCTATACTGACGGCCGTTACTGGACCGAAGCTGAAGATGAGCTTAAGGGAACCAACTGCCAGTTGGTGAAAGCCGGAAAACCCGGTGTTCCGACTATCCAGGAATTCATTAAGGCTAATAATCTTTATCCTTTAGGTTTAGATGCTTCTCTCTTCTCTCTCCGTGAGTTACAGAGCTTCTATTTTGACTACACCTCCCAGATAAAATCCATCAACTATTCCTCAATGATTGACTCCCTCCCTGAACTTCCTCAGTTCAAAATCTGGAAAGTCAATGATTCTCTGCTTTCTTCAACACGTCAGGAAAGAGTTGCCAGTATTCTCAAATACGCTCTGGATAACAATGCCAGCAGTGTACTTTTAACCGCTCTTGATGACATTTCCTATGTTTTAGGTTATCGCGGAAATGACATTCCCTATACTCCGGTTTTTTATTCCTATCTTTTTATCGAATCAACCGGTTTTATCCATCTTTTCATTGACACCAATAAAATCGGCAATGAATTTCATGAAGATAAGGTCATTATCCATGCCTACGATTCACTGATCAGCTTCCTAGACAAGAGAAGTGAGCGAATACTTGTTGATTTAAAGAAATCCAATGCTATGGTTGCTAAACATGTCCATAACCCTGTCAATGCCATATCACCAGCCTATATTCAGAAAGCCGTAAAAGGTCAAATAGAGATTGCCAACACCAAACGTGTCCACGAGATCGATGGTGTTGCTGTCCTCCGACTCCAGAAATTCATTGACGAAAACATCGATAAAGGCTTGGATGAGGAAATGTGTGCTGAATACATTAACGCCCTTCGCTTAGCAAATTCTGAATGCTATGACCTTTCATTTGAGACCATTGCTGCCGCAGACAGCAATGCGGCCATGATGCATTATGCTCCCTCTAAAGAAAAGCATTCACCTTTAACACGTGAAAATCAGCTCCTTTTAGTTGATAGTGGTGGTCAGTATTATGGTGGAACAACAGATATTACCCGAACTTTCTTAGTTAACCGAAATCCTGATCCTGAAGTTGTTCACGATTACACTCTCACTCTTAAAAGTCAAATTGCTTTATCAAGAACCATCTTTGAAAAAGGATGTTCCGGTCATTCAATTGATATAACTGCCCGTGAGGTTATGTGGAAAGAAGGACTTGACTATAAATGTGGAACCGGCCATGGTGTCAGCTATATGGGACCTGTTCATGAAGGTCCAATTGGCTTTAGATACTACACTAGACCTGGTGTCACTGATGACGGAATTCTCGAACCTGGACACATCATCACTATTGAACCAGGAGTCTATAAGGACCATAAACATGGTATCCGTCTGGAAAATGAGCTTTTAGTTGTTCCTGCCTTTGAAAATAATCAGGGCATCTTCTACAAGTTTGAAACCATCACTTATTGCCCTTATGACCGAAAAGGTATTGATTTAAGTATGCTTGATGATGAAGAAATCAAATGGCTGAACGATTACCTGGTTTTGACTTATGAGAAGCTTTCACCCTTGGTTAAGGATGATGAAGGCCTCCACGAATACTTAGTTTCACTGACTAAGCCCTTTTCCCGATAATGAACCGTGTAGTTCTTTTCGAGCCGGAAAAACCGGCAAATACCGGAAATATCATCCGAACCTGCAAAGCTTTTGATCTGAAGCTGACCATTATTGGAAATATCAGTTTTGAAATGTCAGACAAAGCCTTCAGAAGGGCCCAAATGGATTATTGTATCGGTTTTGAAATTGAAAGATTTGCTACTATTGAGGATTTCATGAAAGTCCACGGCCATGAAAAAGGCTACTATGTCACACGTTACAGCAAGAACCTCTATTCCAAGCCTGACTATTCTGATGCCGGAAGCAATCAATGGTTTATGTTTGGACGTGAATCGACCGGAATCCCTAAGGAAGTCCTGAAAACCCACTTAGAAAATTCCATACGCATCCCAATGACACCAGATTCCCGTTCCCTTAATCTCTCAAATTCCGTGGCTATAATTATGTCGGAAGTCCTACGGCAGCAGAATTATTTTGGCTTATCAATCCGTGAGGAAATCAAAGGCGAGGATCTTTTATCCGAACCTACAAAATAGCTGCTTTCAGAAACCAAATTCATCAAAGTTGCATATTCAAAAAAAAGAAAGTATAATATGGCTACCTAGAATAAAGCGCGTTTCCGACACATGCTTTATCGGGACTCATATCGTCGGAGCGGTGTTGAATACTGACTTTTGTTCTGTCAGGCTCCTAAACTCCCACTGCGGTCCCTCTCTTAATAATAGGGAAAACAACAATTTAGGCTAGGTGCGGTTGCTTCGGCAGCCGCTATTTTTTATACGTATTTTCCAAAACTTGTAGAGAAATAGCCAAATTTCTTCATTAGTATCGAAATCATTTTTTCGGTATGCTACAATAATTTAGTAATTGGAGGATAAATATGAAATACGACAAAATCGGCGTTAATGTTCTTCGTGGTTTGTCTTTAGATATGATTGCCAAGGCTAAATCCGGCCATCCCGGAATTGTTCTTTCTGCTTCTCCTTTGGTATATACTCTTTTCACTAGACATTTAGTCAGTGATCCGACTGACCCAACCTGGATCAACCGTGACCGCTTCGTTCTTTCCTGTGGACATGCTTCCGCCATGATGTATTCCCTTTTGCATCTCTGCGGTTATCCTCTGCCGATGGATCAGCTTAAGCTTTTCCGCCAGCTTTCCAGCCTTACTCCCGGTCATCCTGAATATGGTCATACTCCTGGTATTGATGCTACTGCCGGTCCTTTAGGACAAGGTATTTCTCAGGCTGTCGGTATGGCTATGGCTGAAGCTCATCTTCCGACCCTTTTCAAAGACGGTCAGAAGCTTATCAACCATTATACTTATGTTCTTTGCGGAGATGGCTGCTTAGAAGAAGGAATTTCTCAGGAAGCTATTTCCATTGCCGGTGTTTTAAGACTTAACAAACTTATTCTGATGTATGACAGAAATGACTGTACATTAGATGGTCCTTTATCAAATTCTTCCGTCGAAGATGTCAAAGAACGTTTCCTTGCCAGCAAATGGAATGTCTTGGAAGTTCAGGACGGAAACAATATTGACGAAATCGACAATGCCCTGCAGTTAGCTAAACGGGCCAGCGAAAAACCGACCATAATTATCTGCCATACCGTAATTGGCTATGGATCAGAACTCAGTGGCCGTCACGAAAGTCACGGAAAAGCTTTTTCTTCGGAAGAAGTTGTTAAGACCAAGGAAAACCTTGGTGTTCCGTTCCCGGCTTTCGAAGTTCCCGAAGAAGCCTATCTGGCCTTTAAGGAATCCTTCATTGAAAGAGGAACAACTGCCCATCGTAAATATGAAGAAGAAACCAAACTCTACCAGATTGAGAATCCGGCTGAATTTAAGAAATTTTCCTCCTTCATCACTAACGATATCACTCCTTATCTCTTCAATGATGCTCCAAAATATGCTCCTGATTATAAAGAAGCTACCAGAAATGTCTCTCAGTCCTTCCTCAACCTTCTTTCCGGATCAGTAGAAAATCTCTTCGGCGGAAGTGCTGATGTTGCTGAAAGCGTCAAGACCCATGTCAAAACTTTCTCCGACTTCTCCTTCGATAACCGCCGCGGTGAAAATATCAATTTCGGTATTCGTGAATTTGCTATGGCTGGAATCCAGAACGGAATTCTTCTCCATGGCGGATTAAGAACCTATATTGGTTCCTTCCTGGTCTTTGCCGATTATATGAAAGCCGCAATCAGAATGTCAGCCATGGAAAAGATTCCGGCTGTCTATCTCTTCTCTCATGATTCCGTTGCCGTTGGAGAAGACGGACCGACTCACCAGCCTATCGAACATTTGACAATGCTGAGAACCATTCCGGGAGTCTGTGTCTATCGTCCGGCTGATGCCATTGAAACCGCTGCAAGTTATCGTGCCGCTTTTGAAAGCACTGACACCCCTACCTGCATCATTCTTTCCAGACAGGCCCTCTTCAACAACCCCTCTTCTTCCTATGAAGGTGCACTGAAAGGCGGATATATTGCCTCACCCGAAAAAGAAAAAGCTGTTCTCACAATTCTTGCCTCCGGCAGTGAAGTCAATACTGCTGTCTTAGCTCAGAAAATTCTTTTGGCTAATGGAATTGATGTCAGAGTTGTCTCCATGCCATCATTTGAACGCTTTGACGCTCAGTCCCAGGAATATAAAGATTCCGTCATCGGAAATCCCTATGAACAGCGTGTCTTTGTTGAAATGGGAAAAACCGACTGCCTTTACAAATATGCCGCCCATGTCATCGGTATTGACAGATTCGGTTATTCTGCTCCTGCCAATGATGTTATCGCTAAACTCGGATTCACACCAGCTGATATTGCTGAAAAGATTCGTTCTCTGATTAAATAACAGCTAAGCCACCCACCCGGTGGCTTTTTTTATTGGATTTTTTCTTTGGATATTGCCAATACTCATTGAACCCATTATCGGGGAATGAAAGGAATATCATGAAAAAAAGTAAAAAGACAATCATCATCTCTTCAGCCATCTGTTTAACCATGTCGTCTGCGGGACTAGCGTTGAATTTAGGAATGCTTAACAAAAACAATCCTGAAACAGCTGAGAATTCCGATTTTGAATTAAAACCAATGGATCCGGATTCTCAAATCAAATTTTCGAACGGAGAAATTGTCAGTAATCAAGACGGAACTAAAACTACGACGGTCAGTTATACAATTTCACCAACCAATGCTGATATCAATGGCTTCACCTCAGCTCTGATTTGGAACTCAGAGGCCTCGGACATTGATAGCAATACCTGGGATGGAGGTCAGAACATTGATGAATACGTTTCGTATTCCATCAATACTTCCACCAAAGTCATCACCCTGAATTTCCTTAAGTCTTTTGGACGGGAAATCAAGTTCATCATGACTAGTAATGCCTACAGCAATATCAAAGGGACTATCACGGTCAATTGTGTCAGAAAGCTAACCAAAGACCCGACTTATCAGGTTCGCTCCGCTTTTGAAGATGGTCAGACTATGACTGTCAGCTATAATAATGCCTCCTTCTCCCTCGGAAGCAAAGGCAGCCGTACCACCCATACTCCAAACATTCTTTCCTGCAAATACATTCAGACCGGTTCCACCACCTTAATCAGTCTCTTCCCCCAGATTACCGCATTGAATTTTTCTTACGGAAATATGAAATATCCCTATTTCAATGAAGGTAAAGAAACAACAGATTATGCTGGAATTAGGACCGAAATGATTAAGCAAGTCGATAATTATATCTGTTCTTTAGTGTCTCACCAAGCTAGTGAAGTAAAGCCTATATTCAGTAAAAAGGCTCTGCTTGATTTAATGACGGTAGAATATATAACCTATTACTCCTACAAAGAAAATTGGGGATACTATAGTGATTATTTCTATACTTTCATCAATAACTATAAGACTAAATGCACCGATGATTCCAAAGCCGGATATTTTATTTCGGCCGGATACGAAGAAAATACCACCTTATATCAAAGAGAGGATATTACTATCGTTCCTGATGGAATCAATAATTTCGGAATCAGCATCGGAAACATCGATTTCTAGGCACAAAAAATGGGCACTGAATTTCA
>JBAXZU010000110.1:0-5647 GCA_041670225.1 Bacilli bacterium
AAGGCACTCAGGTTGGCAACGACTACATTAATAACCTACATTATTACAGTCATTCTTTTGTTCCTTCTACCATGATTGATAAACGCAAGGCCCAGACTGAAGCCACCTTCAATATTGGTGTTTCCAGCTATGGTGATTTGCACGAAGGCCCGGTTACTTTCTTCACAATTTCGATGAATTTGAAATACTTCTTTATCAGTGAAGGAACCATTACGAGAAATGCCCCTGAGAAAGTCGGTGGCCGTATGGCCTGCATCGAAGTCAAATCCGATTCGGATTTATCTTTGTGGGTAGACTATATCGGTGATCCGGTTCTTTTCTTCTATGGCAACCACAAAGCTGAACTAACTACTTACCTTAATAATCGTGGCTTAGTCTCTTACGAAGACAAGATTCAAGCCTCTCCTCATACTTTCTTCTATATGAATGAAGAAGCCTTCAAACAGTTAGTCAATGTTACTGAATCAGTTGACTTCTATGAGTCGAGCAATCCTTATGTCCAATACGGCATTGGTACAATTGTGACTGTTTTCGCTAAAGGCACAAATGAAAGCTTTGCTTACCGTGTCACTGATAAAAAGGTCTATGAAAATATAGATTTGTTGATTAAAGATATCGATGCTGGTAAATTAAATTACTCTTCTTTTACTCCGGCAGCTTTGAAAAAACGTCTAGCTACTCATGCGTTCGTTCGGCAAAAAGAGAAGCATCCAGTCATTGCAATTCACATTGTGAGAGTCTAACACTCTAAAGGAGAAAGTATTTATGACTAATCTATATGTCAACTTGGAGGGTTCAATAACTCCCGAAACCTGTTATGACTTGTATCGTGATCAGATGGTACCTTGCCCTGGGAAAAATACCGAAGAAGTAAAAAAGCTAATTACTCTTTCTACCCCCGTCAATCCTAAGACTTTTGTCAAAAAAGACTATTATCAGATAATTGAAGAAGTCCTTCAGCAGAATCAGGCCATTGAAAGAGCTGCTTTTGAGTTAACCAGAAGCTTCATCCAAAACGGCGATTCCTATGCTGAGATTGTTTTTGATCCTCATGAGCTTGTGCATCAGCTTCTTCCGCAAAGAGATGTCGTGGACGCCTTTATTTCCGGTGTTGGAAGAGCTAAGCACGATTTAGAATCGGATATTGTGGTCCGCCTGATTTTAGCAATCAGCCGCCATGATGATGTCAAAGAGGCAATGAGCATTGTCGATACAGCGATGATGTATCATGGATCTCTTGTCAGCGGTGTCACTTTCAGAAGTGATCTCAATGACTATCCTCTTGACAAATACCTTTCAGTTGTCACTGCCATTAATAAGGATGGCCTTCCTTTCTTTGTTGAATCCAACAACAATGAAGAGATAGCCGCTAGTATCACTTATGGTGCTAAAAGGATCATCGGGGGATTACATATCTGTGAAGAGCCTTCTTTGGTTTCTATCATCAAAGAAAGAGGAATCTTAGTCTTAGCCTCTATGCAGGAGCCTTTCATGACTGGTAAGACCGATATGTACATGAATAACCCGATAGTTAATATGCTTAAAGAAGAATTACCAGTCACTCTGATTTCCTCTGATTCGGTCCTTTTTGACTCCAATTTAAAGAAAGAATATCAGTTAGCCAGAGATGCCTGTTTTGTCAGTTACGATGATTGTATGAAGATGGAAAATACAGCTTCTTCCTTCAAATTGGTTTAGTTTTTTTGAATTTTTGAAACAAAAGTAAAGAGACCGGAAATTACGTTTTCTGGTCTTTTTTTATTTAATTAAAGCTTTAAATAGGGCTGTATTTTGCCAAATTAAAGCGGTTTATTTTAAAAGAGACAAAAAATTATTTGTTTGGTGGTCATTTTGTCTTACAATAGTGTTTGAAGGAATGGATATAGGGGATCGGTAAATGGTGATCCTGTTTCTAGCCTCTACCTTACAGAGGACTATCCATTTAATCCAAGCTCTGGCAAAATAGCTTTCAACGGATTAAATGGGCTCACGTTATGTGGTCCATTTTTTCAAAAAAGTAGGACGATTTCATACCAAGGAGGAAATCTGTATGAAACAATTCAAGACTCTTACGTTAAGTGCTGTTTGCATGCTTTCTATTTTGGGTATGGCTAGCTGCGGAAACACTACTTCCAACTCTGGCACTTCGGGAACTTCTGATTCTTCTACCTCTGCCGATCATCAGATGTCGACTACTTACCTTGAGGAAACTGATATTGGAAACAAAACTACGATTGATGCCGGCAAGATGACTGCCTACACCGAAGCTGCTCCTTTAAAGCTTGGCTTAGTTACCGATTCTGGTACTTTGAATGATCATTCCTTCAATGAATCCGCTTGGAATGGCGTCAATGCCTTTGCTACCGAAAACGGTGGTGGAACTGTCAGCAGTACTACTAACTGTGTTGAAACTGGCAAGGTTCAGACTAAGTATGTTCAGCCAGCTAGTGACGCTTACACAACTGCGGGACGTGTCGCCGCTATCAAGACTGTCGTTGAATGGGGTGCCAAGATTGTTGTTCTCCCTGGCTATCTCTTTGAATCTGCCATCAAGATTTGCTTAACTGATAAAACTTATGATAATGTCAATTTCTTAGCTCTTGATTGCAACAAGGAAGATCCTGATAACGGTTATGCCGCTTATGAATATACTGATAGAGTCACTTCTGTCATTTATCGTGAAGAGGAAGCTGGATTCTTCGCTGGTTATGGCGCTGTCATGGAAGGCTATCGTAAGTTAGGCTTCATCGGCGGTATGGCTGTTCCGGCTGTCATTCGTTATGGCTCTGGTTATGTTCAGGGTATTGACTATGCTGCTCAGCAGTTAAAATTAGCTGATGGTGCGTGCGCAGTCAATTACTACTATGCCGGTGCCTTTGCTGCCACACCATCTGCTACGTCCTATGCTAATTCCTGGTATAGCCGTGGAACTGAAGTCATTTTCCCTTGCGGTGGTGCTGTCTATACATCAGTCACTACTGCTTCTAAGTCCAATAACAACAAGCCTTGGATCGGTGTCGATGTCAATCAGCACGCTGATACCACTTTAGGCGCTGAAACTCAGGCTGCCTGCATTACTTCCGCTATGAAGAACTTAACCAACTCCACTAAGGTCATGTTAGCTTCTTGGGCTAACAACAACTGCGAATACACTGATGTCTATGCCTCCAAGGTCATCACTGTTGGCGCTGAAACCAATAACTGCTGCTTACCTACTCCTACTGAAACCGGTGATGCTGGATGCTGGGGATTCAAGACTTTCACTCTTGAACAGTATGCTGACATCAAGGCCAAGGTTGTTGCCGGTACTGTCAAGGTCAATTCCTTCTCTGACAAGGATGCTTTAGCTGCCAACAACTATGGTGGTTCTGCCAAAGTTAATGTTAACGTCATCTCTGACTAATCATTTCGACAATTGAGTTGCTTGCATAAGCCGCGAGGAAACCACGGCTTATGCTTTTATAAAAGAGAGAAATCAGAATCATGGAACAAACCAATGTAATCGAGATGAGACACATCACCAAAGAGTTTCCAGGGATCAAGGCCAACGATGATATTTCCTTAACCCTTCGAAAAGGGGAGATTCACGCACTCTTAGGCGAAAACGGAGCCGGAAAGTCAACACTGATGTCTATCCTCTTTGGCATGTATGAACCAGATGGTGGCGAAATACTTGTCAATGGTGAAGTCTCTAAGATTAAAAATCCAAATGATGCCACCCGTTTAGGAATCGGTATGGTTCATCAGCATTTCAAGCTGGTTGGCTGCTACACCGCTATCCAAAACATCATTTTAGGTGATGAGCCTACAACTTTAGGTTTCTTAAGACCTAAGCGAGTTCGCAAATCATTGGAAGATCTTTGCTCCAAATACAAGTTCAAAGTAAAACTGGATGAGAAGATCGATGACATGCCCGTTGGAGAACAGCAAAAGGTCGAAATTCTTAAGATGCTTTATCGCAAAAACGATATCCTAATTTTTGATGAACCAACCGCTGTCTTGACTCCTCAGGAAATCGAAGACTTAATGCAATCCATGAAATCATTGGCTAAGGAAGGAAAATCAATTCTTTTCATTTCCCATAAGTTGAATGAAATCATGGAAGTAGCTGACCGTGTAACTGTTTTGCGAAAAGGCAAATGTTTAGGAACTTTGGATATTAAGGATACTAACCCTAATGACTTATCTAGGTTGATGGTTGGAAGAGATGTAGCTTTAGTGACAGAAAAGAAGCCGGCTGTCATCGGAGATGATGTTCTTTCAGTCAAGAATCTTGTCGTTCAGGATCCGGATACCAAAAAGAAAGTCGTCAATCATGTTTCTTTTGAAGTCCGTAAAGGGGAGATTGTCTGCATAGCCGGTATTGAAGGAAACGGTCAGACTCAACTGATTTATGCCTTAACCGGCTTAATGAAAGCTAAGAGAGGTGAAATGATCATCCACCATGTGGATAGCGACCATTACTATGTCTCCCATAAGAAAAAGGGTGAACGTTACCAGGATGTTCATCTTGAAAACCTTTCAGTTAGAAAGAGAAGCTTAGCCGGTATTTCTCATATTCCGGAAGACCGTCAGAAATATGGCTTAGCTTTGGATTTTTCATTAAGAGACAACTTAGTTCTACAAAGGTATTTTGAAAAAGGATTTCAAAACTTTAGTTTCATCAATTCAAAGAAAGACACTGAATACGCTAAAAAGATCATCAGCCAGTATGATATCCGTTCTTCTATGGGTCCTAATACGATGGTCAGAAGTATGTCCGGCGGTAATCAGCAAAAAGCCATTGTCGGCCGTGAACTGGATCGAGGCACTCCTCTTCTCATCGCTGTTCAACCTACTCGTGGCTTGGATGTCGGTGCTATCGAATATATTCATAAACAGATTCTCAAGAGCCGTGATTCCGGAAACGGTGTCTTATTGGTTTCTTTGGAATTGGATGAGGTCATGAATCTTTCTGACCGTATCTTAGTAATGTTCGATGGAGAAATCGTTGCCGAACTTGACCCTAAAAAGACAAATGTCAATGAAATCGGTCTTTATATGTCAGGGGCTAAGAGAATGGATTTAACTACTCATCAGGACATTGAAACAAAGAAGTCTCTAAAAGGAGATAACCACAATGACTAAGGCAAGAACGATTTCAGCTAAGCCTAGCTTTTTTGAAAAGGTTTTTGGCTTACGTGGCGTCAGAGCAGTTGTTTCAGGTCTTATTTGTATTCTGATTGGTATTCTTATCGGATTTATTTTGATGTTTGTCCTTGATTCTTCTAATGCTATAAAAGGCTTAACTACTTTATTCAGTTATGGTGCCTCAAGCGGGGCTACTTTCGGTCGAGTCCTCTATTTAGCTACTCCAATGATGCTATCCGGTTTATCAATTGCCTTTGCCTTCAAATTAGGCTTATTCAATATTGGAATCACCGGTCAATTCACAATTGGGGCTTTTGTCGGCTTGATGACCGGAATTGCCGGATTGCCTTGGTATGTTTGTTTGATTGTCGGAGCATTGGCTGGAGCTGTCTTAGGTTTTGTTCCTGGCTTATTGAAGGCTAAGTTCAATGTCAATGAAGTCCTTTCCGGCATTATGCTCAACTGGATTATTTATTATTTCATCGCCATATTAGGAAAACTAGTCATTCCTTCTTCT
>JBAXZU010000111.1:0-5635 GCA_041670225.1 Bacilli bacterium
ACAGATATTCAACAACCGAAAACGAGGCAATCTCTGGAGAAACCTATTTTTCTATACTTGATGTCGGAACCACTCAACTTACTTTAGAAGATATTACATTTGAACCTTTTTCCCATGAAGAATCCGAAAATAAGTATTATGATTCATTCACTACCGCAGTCAATAAATTAAACGAACATAATTATTCCTACTCAATAACCTGTGTGGATGAGGATAACCGTCCGGTTCAGAAATCAAAATCCTGTATCACTTCAGACGGCTGGTCAGGAATGGATGAGGCAATCACCTATACCACTGACGCTTCCTTCAGTGAAAATATCTATTTCGGAACTCATAAAAACGAGGATCAGACCATTGATTATTATTACGGCCAGGCACCGGATGAATTATCAAATGTTTCCCATATCAGAGACATCTACTATTCAATCACTAATTTCAGTTTTTCACCAGAAATCTGGGATTTTAATTTATCAGAATCAACAGAAGAAGAATATCATTTCACTCTTTCTGATGAGATTGTAAATATCTATAAGACTAGGGTAATTACATCACTGATGACTAATGATGTTTTTTCTCAGCAGGCTCTGGATATCTCACGTCCCCACCTCGTCATTAATTCTGATGGTACAATCAAATGGTTTGACTTTGTTTATGAAAATTACGATGAAACATTCACTTTGACTCAGAATTTTTATGATTACGGAACCACAGAAATACCGCCATCCATAGCCGATTTTACAAATCATGTTCCGTATCCAAGAACATAAACAAATTACATTTATCATTAATTATTAATTTAAAGCAACCTAAAAAATTTCTTTAAAAATTGTTTTACTAGATGATTTTTTATTTGTATATTTTTCGTGTTAAATATTTATTGATGAATGACAATAAAAAGCTAAGAATAAGAGCTGTTAACAGAAATCCAATACAGGAAACTACGCTTTGATAAACCGGATTTTCATAAAACCTTAGAAATGGATAGGGTATCATTTCCTTAGACCATGCCTGAGTAGTAATGAATGAAATAGCAATAATTCCATAGATCAGGACTGGAAGGCTTCCCAAAAAAGAATGATAGAACTTGTATCTTTCGCTTTGTTTATCAAAAATCAAAAATAAAAATAGACAAAGAAGTGGATTGATGCCATGAAGAACCACTAAATTGAAACCTGAAAGCATTCCATCCATAGTTGGAATAAGAATAATGATAACCACCAGGAAAATAATCAGTGAAGACACTGCTGAAGCCAATCTTAGAAGATAGACCCAGACAGGCATCAGAATCTGTTTTTTCCTTATAGAAAGAAGGTTGAAGAAAAGAGCAATTCCTGCTGAAATAATACAGAAGATATTTCCGTCATTTGTGAAATATCTGAAGGTATCCAATCCTCCTAGACTAATCCCTGCCACAATAGTAACCTGACAAAGCTGTCTGATGATAGCCGTTGAACCTAAGACAATGATGATGAGATTAAATAGTGAAGATAAGAACATTAATAATGTTTTCTTCCCCGTCATTAATCAAATCCCCCAATTTGCTTATTATTCTAACACAGCAATTACAATTCAGGCATGAAAATTCATCTTTCATATATTGAATAATAAAATTTTTTGTTTATGATAATTATGTTTAAAGTATTTGGGTTGACGTTAAAACAGAGGGTTAAAGCTAATGGAAAAAATAATCTTAAAGGCTGAAAAGATTACTAAGACTTTTGCAATTGGTGATACTAGAGTAAACGCCTTAAACCACATTTCCTTCGACATCAAAGAAGGGGAATTTACAATAATTCTTGGACCTTCCGGTGCTGGAAAAACGACACTATTGAACCTAATAGGGGGCATGGATTCCATTACCTCTGGCGATCTTTTTGTCAACGGAATTAATCTGAGGCTACTTAGTAAAAAGCAATTAACTGATTATCGAAGAAATGATGTCGGATTCGTTTTTCAATTCTATAATCTGATGCCAAACCTCACGGCCAAGGAAAATGTCGAATTAGCGGTTGAGTTATGCAAAGACGCCTTTAAGCCCGAAGAAATTCTTCAGAAAGTCGGATTGAGCGAAAGAATGAATAATTTTCCTGCCCGATTATCAGGCGGAGAACAGCAGCGCGTTTCTATTGCCAGAGCCTTAGCAAAGAACCCTTCGATTTTGCTTTGCGATGAACCGACAGGTGCTCTGGATTACAAAACCGGAAAATCCATTCTCCGAACATTATTTGATATGTCCAGAACCGATCATAAGACTGTTATTATCGTCACTCATAATTCGGCCTTAAATGATATGGCTGATAAAGTAATCTATATCAAAAACGGTAAAGCCGAAAAGACGGTAGTCAACTCTTCCCCTAAACCAATTGAGGAAATTGACTGGTAATGAAAACATTTTTTAAAACTATTCTAAGATGTTTCAAATCAAATATTTCTAGAATGATTGCTTTGACTTCAATCATTCTTCTAGGAATTGCGTTTGTCTCAGGTCTTGGAACCTTATCATATACTATTGATAATTCCATAAATCAAGGTCTTCTGAGTCAGAATATCTCTGACTTAGTAATCAAGACTGATTCAGAATCCGGATTTTCTGATGATGAGATTTCAAGCTTCCTTGAATCGTCCAAAGTTGAAAAAGGTGTTTCCTATACTTCTCTTGATTTAACAATAAACGAAAAGAACGGACGCCTCATAATACTTCCTGAGAATGGATTTACAGTTAATGCTTTAGCTATTGAAGATGGGAGATTGCCAGACAATAAGAATGAGATCGTGGTTGAACGTTCCTCAAATGTTATGACCAGTCCTGAAATTAATTCCGTAATTGACTTAGATTTTTCTCTCAGTGGTTATCCCTTGTCATATAAGGATCTTGAGGTTGTCGGACTAGTCGGTTCACCATTGATTATGGCTAAGGATGGGGAACTAGATTTAGTGAATGAAGAAGACTTAGAATTAATTGTCTACGTTCATGCCGACCTTCTATCTTCGTTACCTCTTCCAAAAACTGATATTTCTTTAATCCTAAAAGAAAGAAATAATTATGAATTAGGTTCCGATAAATACTTTGAATATGTTGACAAAGTCGTTAATGAATTCAAATCTACTAATTCAGATTCCTTCCATTATCTCACCCTTAATGAAAACAAATCCTATAAAACCATGCTTTCCTATCAGGATAAAATAGATGTCATCGCTCTTATTTTTCCGGTCTTTTTTATTCTGGTGGCTGCCCTGGTAGTTCTAACCACCATGACTAGACTTATTGAGGAAGAAAGAGGAATCATCGGATGTTATAAAACTTTAGGAGAATCTGATGGAAGAATCTATTTCAAGTATATCTTTTTTGCCTTAGTCACCGGACTCCTTGGCTGTACTATTGGGCTTCCTTTAGGCTTGTTGGTTCTGCCTTCTGTCATCTATCCAGCTTTCAACATGCTGTTCTTTATACCAGATTTTGTTCTAGCCTTTAACTGCTTAGAAGGAGTCATTTCTATCGTCTTTATGATGGCCGTTGTAATTTTAGTTACTGTCTATGTAGTCTGGAAAACTCTTCGGGTTTCAGCTAGCCAACTACTGCTTCCTAAAGCCCCTAAGCCTGGTGGAAAGATTCTCTTAGAACATATTCCCTTGATTTGGAATAGATTGTCATTCAAATATAAGTCAACATTAAGAAATATTTTCCGATATAAAAACCATCTGATTATGACAGTTATTTCAGTTGCCGGATCAACTGCCCTAGTCTTTGCCGGTTTCTCACTTCAGAATGTCGCTGCCGCTTTAGAGACAGACAGTCAATTCAGTTCCATGTCAAGAACTTTAAATCCTATCGCTTATTTGGTAATTGTCTTTGCTCTTCTGTTAGCTGTCTTAGTTGTTTTCAACCTAACCAATATGAATATCGGCGAAAGAGTAAGAGAAATTGCTACCCTGGAAGTCTTAGGCTACCATGATAAAGAAGTCAACGGATACATCTTCCGAGAAGTAGTCATTATGTCTTTGATGGGAATTGTTTTCGGTGTACCGCTAGGACTAGGACTAATGGCTTTCTTGCTTAACTACCTAGATTTTGGTTCAGTCTCAGACATCAAATGGTATAGCTATCTTTTGACTATTGGTTCAGTTCTTTTATTTGTCTTCATCGTTGATTTCTTCCTGAAGCCAAAAATAAAAGGCGTTGACATGAACGCCTCTTTAAAATCAGTTGAATAGGTTTTCCGTTAAGAAGAAAGCTTTCCGTAGATCAAAGAAATAAAGTATCCGGATACTTTTTCAGGTGTTTCCTTAAATCCTTCATCAATCCAGTAATCAAGGACTACAATGAAATCCTCAACCAGCAAGGCCTTCTTTAAAACTAAAGGAATAGCATCACTATCTTTATCATAAGGATAGTTATTATAATAAGAATCAGCAACTGAGAATAAATGATTTCGGAATTCATGAAGGAAAATATCATTTCCATTAGATTTCATAATACCGGAAATCAATTCTTTTTCATCTTTGATGTGATAGAAAATATGTGTTATCAGATGGCGGTAATCAAAAAAGCTGTCTTTGGAAAAATCATGACTGGCTTCTTCCTGAAGTGAGTGAGAGAAAACATGAGTGAAAATAGTATCACTGATATCCAATAGAAGCTCATCTTTGGTCTTGAAATGGGAATAAAAAGTTGAACGTCCGATATTGGCTGTTTCGATGATATCCTGAATGGTAATGTCATCATAATTCTTAGTATTAATAATAGTCGAGAAAGCCTGATAAATTGCCTGCATTGTTTTTTCTTCTCTGCGATCCATATAGATTTGCTCCTTATTGTCGATATTACTAGCCAACAGATTATCTGATAAAATAATAATCAAACAGTTTGTTCAATTATTTTATCAGTTTACGGAATATAATACAAATATCTGTTTCATAAAAAATACCGGAATCAAGATTCCGGTATCAACAAATCAAGTTATTGTTTAACAATCTTCCCTTTCTTCTTACCTTTAGAAGCATGAACGAGAACAATTCCCGACTGTTTCTTAGCTAAGGTGTTGGCATACTCAACTGCTTCAGCCTTGGTCGCAAACAGTTTTATGACCTTGGAACCAGTGGCAAACTTAATAGACCACTTATTATCGGAAGCACGCTTGTTGACATGATAGACCTTAGTCTGAGGTCCTTTTGCAGCATTTTCACTCACAAATTCAACTTCAGCATCCTCATCTTTTTCAGGTTCCTCGATTTCAGTCTCTTCTTTTGAAATCTCTTCAGGTTCATCAATTTCTTCAGGTTCTTCAGTCTTATCTTCTTCAGCTTCATCTTCTTCTATTTCTTCGGAAACCTCTTCGGTTTCAGCCGGCAGTTCTTCCGCAGGTGGTGTTTCTGAATCAGCGGGTGATTCCAGAGGTTCTTCCACCGTTTCGGCTTTTTCTTCACTAACTGGTTCTACATCTTTTTCTTTGTCTTTTTCAATTGATTCCGAAGGTGATTCAGTAGGAGTTTCATCATTACTTGCAACTGTTTTCACAGAATCAGATTTTTCTTTCTTTAATCGTAATTCTGAGAAAGTCAAAGCTGATGCCAGTAATCCTAAGATAATACTAACAAGTAAACAGATAATTGCAATAAGATTCTTTCCCTCCAAAGC
>JBAXZU010000112.1:0-5508 GCA_041670225.1 Bacilli bacterium
CCGTACGTAAAATTATTATGGTCAGAAACGGCGATGTCATGGTTGACGGAAACTCCGTTGGCGATGTCAAGGAAGCTGCCATTACCGAAAGACAGAAGATGGCCGATGGCGGAGTAATCCTCATGGGAATCTCTCTTTCTCAGAAGAAAAAGAAGATTGTCTCCCAGCCTGACATTCAGATGCGTGGTTTCCTCTACACCAAAGACAGCGAACCCATCATCAGTCAGCTTACCGGTCTATTGATCAATGCCTGCCAGAATATTCTTTCCGGCGAAAAGCACGCCAACATTCCTGATGTTGAAAAGCGAGTTTCCGAAAAAGCTTTCAAGCTATTGATGAAACAGACTCAGAAAGAGCCCCTTGTCATTACCAAGATTCTGGATATTGATACCTTAGACGAAGTAGATCCTCATTAAATCAAAAACGGAACTCAGACATCAACTGTCCAAGTTCCGTTTTTTATTCTGAGTTTCTGAGTTTCTGAGTTTAACGGACCAGATCGATTCCGTGACTGGTTCCGATACGGGTAGCTCCAGCCTTAACCATAGCTTCCATATCTTCCTTAGTCTTGACACCGCCGCTAGCCTTAACTCCCATTTCCGGACCGACGGTTTTTCTCATCAGTTCGATATCCTTGACAGTGGCACCGCCTTTGGAAAAGCCGGTGGAAGTCTTAACGAAATCAGCTCCAGCCTCCTTAGCAAGAAGACAGACTCTGACTTTCTCTTCATCAGTCAGAAGGCAGGTTTCAATAATAACTTTCAGAACCTTATCCTGACACACTTTCTTCAGCTCAGCAATTTCCGTCTTCACATACTCATCATCATGATCTTTGAGTCTTCCGATATTGATAACCATATCAAGTTCGTCAGCACCCTCAAAAAGAGCTTCCTTAGCTTCAGAAATCTTGCTGGCCATCATCGTGGCACCTAAAGGGAATCCGATGACAGTACAGACCTTAACATCGCTGCCAGAAAGAAGTTTTTGGCAGAGATTAATCCATCCCGGATTGACACAGACACTGGCAAAAGAGTACTCTTTTGCTTCTGCACAAAGCTTGGTGATCTGACCTTTAGTGGCATCAGGAGCCAGAAGAGTGTGATCAATTAAACGGTTAAATTCCATATTTCTATACCTCTGAGATATATTTTAACATTATCTTCATTCTTTTTTAAGATAAGTATTGAAAAAAGAGTGCATTCTTTGGTATAATTCTTAATCGCTGTTAACATTAATTTTAGTTAAAATAAGGAGATTAATATGGCAAACATCAAGTCACAGAAAAAGAGAATCGAAATCGCTGAAAGAAACAGACAGGCAAATGCTTCTTTTAAGAGCAAGATGAGACATGCTATCAAAGATTGCAATGTCGCTATCGAAGCCGGCAATGTCGATGAAGCTAAGAAGCTTTACATCGAAGCTAGTTCTCTTATCGACAAGTCCGTCAAGGAAGGCATCCAGCATATCAATACTGCTTCCAGACAGAAATCAGCTTTAAGCATTAAGATCAATGATCTTACTGCTGCCGCTACCGAAACTAAGTAATATTACTCTTTTTCAGTAATCAGATTTGAACTATAAACTTCAAAAGGGAGGTTATTAGCCTCCCTTTTTGATGTCTATTATTTTTTTCAGAAAACAAAAAAAGCCTTGGTTTATCTTTCAAGAGATATCCAAGGCTTTTACTATATCGAAAATGTGTTTCCGGAAAGAGTAATGTCAGTCGAATAGAATTCCCTGACAAAATCAGTCATACGCTGGATATCAGCTAAAGCCAAAACTTCATAGCTTGAATGCATAGCTAATTGGGCAATGCCAATATCGCAGGAAATCAGAGAAACCTCACTGTTGGAGATATTTCCTAAAGTGGAGCCACCCCTTAGATCACTGCGATTAGTGTATTCCTGGTAGGGCTGACCGTTTTTGATTAGGAGGCTCTTCACTAAAGCGGAAGAGAAGCCGTCACTGGTATAAGACTGGTTAGCGTTATATTTGATAACAACACCGCCATCTAAAACCACTTCAGTAGTTGAATCAGAGTACTCAGGGTGGTTAGGATGATTGGCGTGGGCGTTATCAATCGAAATCAGAATTGAAGAGGCTACTGCCTTTTCAAATTCGAGTTTGAGAGAAGCAGCAATTCTTTTCATAATATCCTTAAGGAAGGTTGAATTAGCACCCTGCCTAGTCAAAGAACCTACTTCCTCATTATCAAAGCTGGCAAATAAGGAAATATCCTTATTATGGCTAGAAGCCATAAAGCCAAATAAAGCACTGTAGGCACTAGTCAGGTCATCTTCCCTTGAAGAACCCAGGAATTCGCCGTAAGCCCCAATTCTAGCCGCTTTTTGGCGATTATAAAGGAAGAGATCATAAGATAAAACCTGAGACATCACCGGACTTGTGTATCCAAGCTCCTCAAGCAGGAAAGAAGAAAAATCCAGATTGCAGTCAGAGGAGAATAACGGAATGGTATCACAGCTAGGATTAAAAGAAGCCTGATTATTGGCATTCCGATTCATATGGATACAAACGCTAGGGATAATCAGTAAATCCCGATCAACATTGAATAGGTGATTATGAACTTCTCCGTTATCCATGACCATGACTCTTCCGGCAATGGATAAAGGCTTATCCATCCAAGTGGAATAAATTCCGCCTCCATAAGGCTCGGTATTCAGCATCAGAAGATTGTTCCGCTTCTTGAGAGGATTAGGTTTGACTTTGAAGGTGGGTGAATCAGTATGGGAAGCAGTAATCCTGAATCCGGCCTCAGAATTCTTCTTAGGAAGGGAGAAGGCAATCAGAGATGAACCGTTCCTAGTCACAAAATAATTCTTTCCCCAGCTAAGGGAAAAATCCGTTTTCTCATCCAGTTCAAGATAGCCTTCGCTTTTCAGCATCTGTGACATATTTTCAACAACATGAAACTGGGAATAGGAAGAATTCAGCAGTTCAATCATTTTTTCGTTATCGTTCATATCAGAACCTTTTTTTAAAATATTTTTTTCGGAACAAAGTCATGTATAGAATCAGAGAAGTATCTCCGTCATCATTGCTCAGCTTGATTCCCATTTCTCTCTCCCCTAATTCTTTGATAGCCAACAAAAGGGAGTGATAGGAAACCCTTTTCGATTCTTTCTTAATAAAATATAGTCTTCCGGAAGAGATTTTTAAATCCGAAGCAATTTCACTGTCAGTGAAACGCTGCTCGATTCCATATTTGGCTAGAGCCATCATTCTTAGCTGAGAGATGAAAATCGGAATAAGCTGCATTGGATCATAACCGCCTTTACGGATATCTTTATAAGTCGAAACAGCTTTGCTGACATTATCATCAAGGATTGAGGAAACAATATCAAAAACATTATCCTCTAAGGGCTTATGAACCAAAAGCCGGACATCATCTTCCCGAACCGCCTTATTATAAGTAAGTAGTTTGTTGAGTTCGTTGACAAACATCAGATAATCGCCATGTGTCTTGAAGGCTTCCGTATAGCTGGTCCGCTGAAAAAGGAGTTCAGCACCTTTTCGGTCAATATCCTTGTTCTGAGCCTTAGCCATCTGAAAAGCCAAGGAAACATAATCTTCTTTGGTCATCTCCGCACAGTTAGCAAATATGGCAGGAAGTTCTTTTAATGCTAAGACAATATCAGATTTCTTGGCATCAAGATTCCCCTGGCTGACCAGATAAAGATCGCAGTTAGGATCCGGATTCTTGATATAGGAAATGAAGGCTTCATAATCCTGGGAACTTTCCTTGATTGAGGATTTGGTATTCCCAGCCGCTCCGGAAAGAAAATAGCAGTGAGAAAAAAGCACGTTTTTCTTTTCGCCGAAAAGAGAAAGGGATGAACATTCAGTAACGGCATCCTGAACCAAATCATTATAGCCGTCATACTTTATCAGTTCACTTGTCCCTTCCTTCTTCATCCTTGCTTTCAGTTCGCTATTGGCTTTAGCTAGGTTAAGGCCATAGTCGGGGCCAAAGAATACAAAAATCATTATTTGATTTTGCTAGGTTCCTTAATCTCTTCATCAACAGCTACGGCTTTTTCGATAATGACATCAGTGTAAGGACGGTCATTTCCGTCGGTTCTGACAGCCGCAATCTTATCAACAATATCCATTCCTTCAGTGACTACGCCAAAAGCAGCATACTGGCCATCAAGGAATTTATCATCTGCATCACAGATAAAGAACTGACTTCCGGCACTGTCCTTTGACATAGCTCTGGCCATGGAGACAACGCCTCTCTTATGGGATAAGGTATTCTTAACTCCGTTAATGGAGAATTCACCTTTAATACAATAATCAGGTCCACCAGATCCAGTAGAGGTAGGATCACCGCCCTGAATCATGAAATGTTTGATGACGCGATGGAAAATCAAGCCATTGTAGAAGCCTTTATCAGCTAAGTAGGCAAAATTAGTAGAAGAAATCGGAGCGTTCTTATAATCTAACTGAATCTTAATATCGCCTAAGCCCTTAATTGTTAAAATTATCATAATTATTACCTCTTAATTATTATAGTTGAAATCACTAGTCATCGGGAAAAAAGACCGAATAATTAAATTATTATTTTAAATCGATAGCTTTTCCGGAAACGAACTTATCCACAATGGCGGATTCATTTCCCAAATAGACAAATCTTTCCAGTCTTTCGGAAAGAGAAAGAGTCCCAAGATAAGGAACCTTTGAATCATCAATAACCAAACAATCGAATTCATATCCAGGAAGGAAAGAACCGACTTTGCCAAAGAATTGGCCTCCCAAAATAGTAGCCATGGCAAAAACATCGGAAATATTCAGAGGCAAGTCATTCTTGTTCTGAAGCATGGTGTTAACTTTAGAAACCTGAATAGCCAAGGCCATGCTATGAATCATCGAAGAAGAGCAGCCACCGGCAACATCAGTTCCAATACCGACCAACATATCATCATCAAGATATTCCCTGATTGGTGCAATCCCAGAACAGACATTCAAATTGGAATCAGGACAATGAGCGATAAAAGTCTTTCTTTCCTTCAAAAGTTTTCTTTCATCAGCTTTCAAATAGACACAATGGGCCATCACGGAATTCCGCAGCAGATCTTCCCTCTCATAGCATTGAGAATAACTTTCACAATCAGGTTCAAGAGCTTTCACCCAATCGATTTCCTTGAGATTTTCGTCCAAATGAGACTGACATTTAAGTTGATATTTGTCTCTCAGTAAATGGAGCTGGTGCAGAAGCGGTTTATCAACCGAAGGAATGAATCTCGGAGTAATAATAGGTTTGATTCCAGAAAGCTTATTACAGCGGACAATAAATTCCTCAGTATCGCTTACTGCCTTATCAAAATCGCTCTGGCACAGATAAACCGGAGAATTGCGGTTCATGTTAACTAAGCCGACATAGCCTTTAAGCCCGGATTTGTCCAAAAGATCGGCTAATATCAAAGTTGAATCTTTGTGAAGAGTAGCAAAAACTGAAGCACGGGTAGTGAAACCTTTTCTCATCTCATC
>JBAXZU010000113.1:0-5451 GCA_041670225.1 Bacilli bacterium
ATAAAGTTGTCCGTTTTGCTGATAAGAAGAGGCACCAGCTTTTCTTGGAGCCGGAATCACTTGAATTTGATTCAATCTATGTTCAGGGCTTTTCAACTTCTATGCCGCCTGAAGTTCAGGAAGAAATGGTTCATTCGCTTCCCGGACTTGAGCATGCTCAGTTTTTGAAATATGCTTATGCCATTGAGTACGATGCTGTTGAACCCAGTCAGCTTGATCATACGATGAAAGTCAAGGGCTATGATGGAGTCTATGTATCCGGACAGATTGCCGGAACTTCCGGTTATGAGGAAGCAGCGGCCTTAGGTCTAATGGCCGGCATCAATGCCTCCTTATGGATTCTCGGAAGAGAGCCTTTAGTTCTTAACCGTGATGAAGCTTATATCGGTATCATGATTGATGATATTGTTACCAAGGGAACAAGGGAACCTTACCGTCTGTTGTCAAGCCGTAGTGAGTATCGTCTGATTACTAGAAATGATAATGCTGATACTCGTCTTCTAAAAAAAGGATACGAAGTTGGTACGGTTTCCCAGGAAAGATACGATCGGCTTAATTCTAAGAACGAAAAGATTGCTCAGTGCATTTCTATTCTTGAAAGCCATCAGATTGCCTCAAAAACCGCTGTCAGAGACTATATAAAGTCTCTGGGATTTCCTGAACCTAACGGAAATGAAACCCTCAGGCAGGCAATCAAACGTAAAAATGTTACTTATGCCGGATTAGCCAAATGTGTGGATTTCCTTCCACCTCTCGAAGATGAGCAGGCTTTTAAACTCGAAACCGAGATTCGGTATGAAGGATATATTCAGCAGGAAAGAAAAGAATGCGAAAAGCGTAAAAGCTATGAAAGCCTTCCTCTTCCTGATGATCTTGACTATAAAAATATGGACGGACTTTCTTTGGAAGCCCGAGAAAAACTTGATCTGTTCCGACCTAAAACCTTAGGTGAGGCTAGCAGAATCACCAATGTTCATCCAGCTGATATTGATTGTCTTTCTTTCCATGTCAGGTATCGGGATTTTCACTCAAAAAAGACTGATTAAGGCGGGTTTAATACCCGTCTTTTTCAGTTAAGCCAAATAAGGTTAGGAAAAGGAAAGGCGAATTATCAATCATCGGGGAATTATTCCGGAATCCTAATGAAAGGAAAAAGTCGCGGTCTTCGATTTTTTTGCTATAGCAAAGGATGATGATCTGTCGATGGGGGTTTTCTTCGTAAAAATGACTGATAAGGCTTTTCATTGATTCTTTGAAATAGCCGTGACCCTGACTGTCCTTATTGAAGAAGTACCCTAAAAGAATATATTCTTCCTGTTGGCTGACATAGATGAACCCTTTCGGTTCCTGTGATTTCAAAAGGACGGAAGTCAAGAAATAGTGGTTTCCCTGAGAAATTGATGTGGCAGTCACAAAAGAATCAAAAGAACGGGGGTTGATTTCATCAATTGAAGCAAAGGCGTTGAAATATGGCTCAAAAAGAAAATCAATGAAAAGCTGATTATCCGCTTTAATGGTTGGCCTGATGATAATCCGTTTGCTTTTTAAATATTCCATTAATCCTCGATTTTCTTAGGATTTAAGAAAGTGTTTTCTAAAGGAGCAATGATTCTAGCGTTAGCATAGCATTGCTTAAGAGTCAGAATAGTCTGACCTTGGTAATTTCCGGAAGGCGTTAGTTCAACTAATAAGACAGCCTGAGGTCCTTTGGTATAGTCAAAGACTAAAGGCAGCATCAGTGACATGACATTTCTAGTTGGAAAGAAAGAAGGAATTGCTGAACGGAAATCATATCTGGCCATTTTAAGGGCGGTATCAACAGCACTATCAAAACAGGCTTTGACAATGTTGAAAAGAACACCATTCTTAGCAAGACTATCTTCTAATTTTTTAAAGAGTCTTTCTTTCAAAAAGTCATTCTTTTCAGCAATGATCTGATTGAGAATCATTTTTTCGTTAGGGAAAGCAAGAGTGACAGTTTTTAGAAAATCAATTGGGAAACGGGAAAGGTTATCAGTGATGATATGGGTGTAATCAGTATGAATCGGTTTGTTGTAATCAAAGAAAATATCATCAGGTTTAGAGATATACGTAGCTTTTTCTGGTAAAGGTGAGAAATGTTCGACAATAACTTTTCCTAAGCCCTGGGTTCCACAGACAGTGAATCCCTGGAAAATATATGTCTCCTGAATAGTAGGGTTAGTGTTCTTTAAAAGGACACAGTAGATATCTTCGTAATTTTCATTCACTAAGCCGGTATTAAAAGAAGCAAAACCGCTTTGATCATCAATTTTGAGTTTTTTCTGGGAATCGATTCGGTAGAAAGTGTACATGAGATAAATCTTAAGAATGATGAATCCATCCTTTGAATGACAATATCCCCAACTTTCGTGTTTGGCTATATCCGCAAGCTTTTTGACGGAGTCATCAAAATCATCAAAGAAAATTTGGTTTCTCAAAGCTTCCTTTGGTTTTTCTTTGTCAGTACCAATGAAATTGACATAATAATGGTAATCACAATTATTGGCGGCAACTTTGACAGAAGCTAAAAGCCGTTCACCTTCTCTGGTTTTCAAAGATAATGGAAAAATCATTGCATCATCTTTTTTGACAATGGCATTGGTTTTTATTGCTGAATTAAGATCTTCAATTATGAGATCAATAAAAGATGAATCATTGTATCCTAGGCCGGTATTTTCTTTTAAAGAAAGAATAAGTTTGGCAGGAATATTGATATCTTTTTCAGTTATTTCACGTTCGGTCTTGGTGAAACTGAGTTCGGTTTTGGCTTTAGGAGGCTGATTGATATTTGGTTTATCCTTTGAAAATTTGCTGTAGGAAGAATAAACAACCTTTTTTTTCTTTTCTAAAGGGAGGATTGATACCATGACCTGCGGAACATTTTTAATTACGACATCACGTAGAGATAAAAAAGGCAGGGAAGACATTAGAGTTTTCATTTTAGAAAAGCCCATCTTTTTATACTCGATATGATTGTCAATCAGTAATTTAGAAATAAGAGCCATAGAAAACTCACCGCCAGCATCAATTGCTAGATTCTTGTCAAGAATCCGATAAATTTTCATCTGATCTTCTTTGGCAACAACTTTTGTCTGAGTATTGACAGAAGTGGCTTTGACTGATTCTTTTTTTATAACAGTCGGTTTAACATCTTCTTTTCGAACTTCACGATAATCATGAAAAATCACGATTTCGTTTGGCTTTTTATGATTTTTGGAAACAGAAGTTTTAAGAGTAATAAATTCAGATAAGTCAGTGAATAATGACTTCATTTGTTGATAACCGTACTCCTCGAAGTTTAGCCCTTCTTCTTTTAAATAAAGTGCGACTTCCGATAAAGAGTACTCCGTATTTTTCTTAAAACCTTGATTCAAGAGACCATAAATAGCTAATTTATTTTGTTTAGTTAGCATTTATGTTTCTTCCTTTCAGTTTTGAAACATCTATAGTATATCTTTTTTGGTTAATTTTTTAAAGAAAAAAGAGAGAGAAGTGTGGCTTCTCTCTCTTTCGTTGAAATTTACTTATTTTCCTGCATTACTTTTTCGGCTAAGACTTTGGGCAGTTCTTCATATCCAAAGAAAGAGGTGTTGAAGAATCCCGTACCTTTGGAAAATGACTTTAGTTCATTTGCATAATCGATGATTTCGGATTCTGGTGTGATGGCGGTGATATCAATAGTGTTGCCATTAGTTTCCTCAGTAGAGAGAATTCGGGCACGTTTTTTGGTTAAGTCAGAAAGAACAGGACCTAAATAATCGATAGGAATATTAATGACAATTCGGCTAAAGGGTTCCAAAAGAACGGGATTGCAGTTTTTATAGGCTTCTCGGAAAGCCAAAATAGCTGCGTTTTTGAAGGCCATTTCATTGGAATCAACGGAATGCTGTTTTCCGTCTAGGAGAGTGGCTTTGACATTGATGACTGGTGCATGAATCAAACCACCTTCCTTCAAGGCTTCTAAGAAGCCTTTTTCGACAGCTGGGAAATAAGATTTGTCAACATGTCCACCAAAAACTTTTGAACAGAATTCCGTTTTGTCAGAAGGCTGGAATCTCATGGTTACCACCCCATAATATCCGCTTCCGCCAGTTTGTTTGATGTATCTGCCTTCGGCTTCACTTGCCGAGGTTATGGCTTCACGATAACTGATTTTTGGTTGCTGAGTCTCAAAATCAATTGCATATTCGCCCTCAAGCTTTTCTAGAACATAATTCAGATGAGTAGTTGAAAGGCCACCCAAGAGGATTTGGTCAGGTGTTTCTTGCTTTTCAATAGAAATAGTTGGGTTTTCTAAGGCGAGTCTACTGACAGCTGGGAACAGTTTATCAAGGTCTTTTTTTGTTGCGGGGATTATACGGCGGAAGTATACAGGTGTTGGATACTTAATGAGACTGAAAGTAATGGGATTAAGAGGATCAGATAAGGTATAGGAAAGCTTGACATCATCGAGCTTTGTAGCTGCTCCGATATCGCCAGCAGAGATTGAAGTTGTTGGTTTAAGTTTGTCAGCACATATTGAGAAAAGAGAAGTCATTTTATAAGTTTTCTGATTATTTGGGCAATAGAGTTCATCTCCGAACTTCACAGTGCCTGACTGAACTTTGAAAATTGAGATGTTGCCTTGATACGGATTAAAATGATTTTTAAAAATCTGAATTGATGTTCTTTCTTTTTCATCAGTCTTGATCTCAACTATTTCATTTTTGCTGTCTGTTGCCTTGATTGGTTTTAAATCAATCGGTGAAGGAAGATAATCAATCATCATATTAAGTAAAGTGTTGATTCCGATATCTTTCATGGCTGAGCCCACCAGGACTGGATATAATTCACCGGATAGGACACCAGTTCTTAGACCGGACTTGATTTCCTCTTTGGTGAGAGGAATGCCGGAGAAGAAGTGTTCAAGCATTTCATCATTGGTGGTAGCGACGGCTTCACAGAGACGATTGTGTAACTGAAAGACAATCTGCTTTTTGTCATCATAAATAATATCATCTTCACAGGATTTGCCGTTGTATTTTCTGGCTTTCAGATCAACTAGGTTGACAAAGCCGTCAAAGTTTTCTTTTCGGCCGATCGGATAAGAAAAGGGAAAACATTTCTTGTTATCTAGTTTTTCCTGAATTTCAGCCAATAATGAGTTAAAATCTACATTTTCTTTATCCATTTTATTGATAAAGATGAAGATAGGAACACCTCGCTTTTTAAGAAGATTGAAGGTTTTGACAGTTCCAATCTGAACTCCTTTGGAAGCATCAATTACTAATACCGCTCCTTTGATGAGTTTGGTGATTCCGATGGTTTCATAAATATAGTCATCATTTCCAGGAGTATCGATGATATTAAGCTTATGATTATCAAAAATGACTGGGATGACGGAGCTCGAAAGTGACATCTGCTTTTTCTTCTCATCTTCAGAAAAATCGG
>JBAXZU010000114.1:0-5442 GCA_041670225.1 Bacilli bacterium
AGAAAGCAATAAGAAGCAGACAAATGATTAAAAGGGCAATACCTAAGCATAAATAAGTAAGGTTAAGACTTTCGGAACCGAAAGTAGCATAAACACTATTCTGATAGAGGAAATTAACATCGAAATTATAATCAGTTGAATTCAAAGCATTGACTAAAGCTCTGGCAGTAGAAACAGTGAAAGCATTTCCGGAGATATCACTGGTGATAGCAATCATGGCATCATCAGCGGAATAATTAGAAACATCAAGCTCAGCAACTACTTTGCTCTTAACATCAGCGTCAAGAACAACACCATTGGTGCCATAAGCTTTATCATAGGTATCATTGTTGGTCTTATTCTGCCAAAGAATAAGCTTGGTGGCGTTAGGATCAGTAGCTTCTTCACCATCTTCAGTGGTGGTGGAAGAACTATAGCCCTCATCATTCTTATGATTTGTAGCAGCATTTTCAGCTTCAGTAACTAAATCATCCATATCAGTTGTATAGGCAATGTTGAGTGAAGGATAAGGAGAAGTTCCGTTGTAAACAATCTCAGCCACATCATCCTTATCAAAAAGCTGAGCCTGGTCCAAATACATTACTGCATCATCGCCAACTGTTCCAATTGAAAGGGAACCATTGTAGGAAAGAAGAAGCTTAACATTGGCTTCATCAGTATCACTCAAAGGTGAGAAACTGACCTTAACCTTGTAACCTTCATTCTGATTTCCTTCAATAATCTGGACTTCAGAATTACGGACACCTGCCAAAGAAAGTCTATCCATGATAGAGCCTTCAATATCAGCTTCATCCAAATCCTGAATTTTCGAAATAAAATTAGGATAGTGAGTGGAATCGTAGTCATCGGAATCACGTTTGGTTACTGAGTAAACAAGCTGAGTTCCTTTTCCATATTCCAGCGCATCTGAACTGCTCTCTAAAACGGACTGGGCATTAAAGCCAACAGCAAGTATGACGGTAAACATCATGACAATATAAGCTAAGAAGCGACGCATTTATAGTTTTCCTCCTTCGAAGAAATAAGCACACTTACCAAAATATATACTTGTATAATTTACCAAAAAAAGCTAGCTATATCAAGCAATAAATGAATATCGGGCCTATATATTTTATTATTTATTTAAAATAAATAATTTTAAGGGTTGATGGTATCAATTTTGAGATGTTCATAAGCCTTTTTGGTTGCCACACGACCCTTTGGCGTACGATTAATTAAGCCTATTTGGACTAGATAAGGTTCATAAACATCAGAAATATTTTCGACATTTTCCCCAATTGCACTGGCAATAGAAGAAAGACCAACCGGTTTACCATTATAACGATAAATCAGACATTCAAGTATTTTCCTATCAGTTTCATCCAAGCCAAGATCATCTATTGCCAAGAACTTCAGTGCATTCTGAGTGCTGGAAATATCAATGAACTCTTTGCCTTCATAAGTAGCATAATCCCTAACGCGCCTAAACAAACGATTAGCAATTCTTGGTGTGCCACGACCCCGCAGAGCAATCTGATAGGCCGCTTCTAAAGAAATAGGGAATTTCAGTGCCTTACTAGTCCGCAGGACAATATCAAGTAGTTCTTCCGGTGAATAATATTGGATTTTGAAAATAATTCCGAATCTATCACGAAGCGGTGCTGATAAGCTTCCAGCATCGGTGGTGGCCCCAACTAAAGTAAATGGCGGAAGAGGTATAGTAAGCGTTCTGGCATCCGATCCCTTACCGACAATCAGTGACAAGGAAAAATCTTCCATTGCACTATAGAGAATTTCCTGAACAACAATCGGCATTCGGTGGATTTCATCAATAAAAAGAACATCGCCAGGATTGAGAGAAGAAAGAATGGCGGCTAAATCGCCAGTGCGGATAAGGGAAGAGCCATTAGTTATTTTGATGTCAGTTTCCAGTTCATTAGCAATAACATTGGCCAAAGTGGTTTTTCCTAGACCTGGGGGTCCATAAAAAAGAACATGATCTAATGATTCATTTCGCTTCTTAGCTGCATGAATAAAAATAGCTAGTTCTCTCTTGATGTCTTCCTGTCCGACATAATCAGAGAGTATCTTAGGTCTTAGCGAAACATCGAACTCATCACTTTGTTCACTCAGTTCTTTAAGGATTAAATTATTCTTTTCGGATTCTTGTGCCATTAGATTTTATTTTCCCATATTTTTCAGTGCGAGTCTTGTATATTCTTCCACTGTCAGCGAATCAGAAGTGATAGTTTCAAAAGCTGACTGAATTTCTTTATCTTTAAATCCAAGCTGTTTAAGTGCATCTTTGGCATTACGGATATTCTGATTTTCCTCGAGAGAAAGCGAAGAAAAATCAAGCTTTCCACGAAGATCAAGAATTATCTGGCTGGCAGATTTTTTTCCGATTCCCGGGAGACGGGTCAGAAAAAGAGAATCAGACTCATCAATTGCCCGTTTTAGGCGTTCAGGATTCGTACTAGCCAAAGCATTCAAAGCGGTCTTTGGGCCGATTCCTTTCACGGAAGTAAGGGCAAGATAGATATTTTTCTCTTCCATAGTCCGGAATCCAACCAAAAACTGTTCATCCTCGTGAGAATAATAACAAGTAAAAACAAACATGCTCTCACCAATAGGAAAATCCTCAGGATGCGAAACCAGGCAGTCATAGCCAATTCCCTGGCATTCAACAACAATAGATGAAGAAGTATGCATTGTTACAAGGCCGTGAAGATAAAAATACATGGGATTACCTCACTTATTATTAGTCATGAATAGAAAGAATATCTAATTATTCAAAATATTCAAACTCAAAGTCATCTAAAATAATTGTAGCACCATTGCTGACATTCTTTTTCTTTAATTCTTCATTAATACCGATTTTATCAAGATATTCAAGTAAGCGATTAACGCCTTCATCAGTTTTAAGGTTGATCAGCTGTTTAGTCTTGGTAACACGGGGACCGACAATTTCGTAAACGTTCTCATCACGTTTGACAATTTCATATTTAGGAATGACACCAGTGTCATCATCCTTTGCAGAATAAACTCTTTCTTCATTATCAGAAGAATTCTTTTCGATTTCATTTTGGACATTCTTAGCTTCCTGAACCAAAGAATAAAGACGTTTAATCAGAGGCTTAAGTTTAAGCTGTTTCTGACCAGAAAATTCAAAAACTTCATATTGTCCTTTGATTTTGTCCTTAAAATCTTCAATCATGGCTTTATCATATTCGCCATCAATCTTATTAAGGCCGATAACCATCTTACGGTTTTTCATTTCAGGACTATATTTGAATAATTCAGAATTAATCTTATTAAAATCAGCCATTGGATCAGTGGTAGTTGTCACATCGATAATATGAAGGAGAACACGGCATCTCTCAATATGACGCAAGAAGGTAAAACCTAGTCCTTTGCCATCGGCTGCACCTTCAATAAGTCCAGGAATATCAGCAATAACAAATCGTTTTTCTTCCTGATAATAGCAAACACCAACCATTGGATCAATAGTAGTAAAAGGATAATCGGCTATTTCAGGACGAGCTCGGGTGGTAGCAGAAAGGAAGGTGGATTTTCCGGCATTAGGAAAACCGACCAAGCCAACATCAGCTAAAAGTTTGAGTTCAAAATAGAACACTTTTCTTTCTTCCGGAAAACCGTTTTCGGCAATATTCGGAGTTCGCTTAATCGGAGTCTTGAAACAGGCGTTTCCACGTCCGCCACGTCCGCCTTTAACAGCCAAATAACGATCCTTCTCATGGCATAAATCAGCCAATTGATTACCATTTTCATCTTCAATAACAGTTCCTATAGGAACATAAAGAATAATATCTGGTGAATCTTTACCGTACTGAAGCTTAGTTCGGCCATTTTCACCATCTTCAGCTTTAATGGTTTTTCCAAAACGATAATTAGCTAAAGTATCAGTGCTATAGGAGGCTTCGATAAAAATAGAGCCACCACGACCGCCATTTCCGCCATATGGTCCACCTTTTTCAATACTTTTTTCACGTCTGAAAGCAATGGCACCGTTGCCACCTTTGCCACTAACTAATGTTACTTTAACTTTATCGTTCATATATGACCTCTCTTTAAAATAAAAGCTTCGGTATTGCCCGAAGCTAACTCCCAGTTTTAACTGAGTTACTCAACGGTAACTTCAGGTTTGGTAGGATAGACAGAAACTTTTTTACGATGATTATCGAGATGCTCATATTTGACATATCCGTCAATAAGAGCAAATAATGAATCGTCACCGGCTCTCTTTACATTGTTGCCGGCATGAATCTTGGTTCCTCTCTGTCTATAGATAATAGAACCAGAGTGGCAGAACTGTCCATCAAATAACTTTGCACCTAATCTCTGAGCATTGGAATCACGACCGTTCTTAGTCGAGGTAACACCTTTATGAGATGCAAATAACTGGATATCAAGGGTAAATCTTAAATTCATTTTTAGCCTTCTTTCCTGGAAACTTCAATCTTAACATCTTTGGGGTAGCTGTCTGCAATAGTTTCAAACATCACAATCATGGTTTCCAATACAATCGAATCGTGATCTGAAACAGTATCTATAATGTTGCAATATGAATCACCACTAACGATAGAAATATCGAAGGATGAAATCTGTTTTAGGTTATTCAATCCCCCTACAAAGCAAGAGGAGACACCAGCACAGACAATATCGTAACCTTTTTCACCAGAACCATGACCCTTAATCTTAATAGACGAGACAGATTCCTTAGAATATTCCACAAAGATACGTATCATAACAGACTACTTAACATCAATAGCTTCGACAGAAACAGCAGTATAAGGCTGTCTGTGACCACGATGAACTCTTAAGTTACTCTTGGCCTTGTAACGGATGACATGAATCTTAGGTTCACGACCATTCTTTACAATCTTAGCTTTAACAGAAGCACCATCAACGAAGGGCTTTCCGAGAACAACCTTGTCACCATCTTCGACATAAAGGACTTTGTCGAAAATGACTTCATCGTTAACTTCGTTTCCGAGCTTTTCGATGTAGATTGTCTGTCCAACCTCAGCTTTAACTTGCTTTCCACCAGTTAAAATAATTGCGTACATTTTTTTGCCTCCTTTCTTGAGAAATTACTCGCTATTGTGGTCCGTTATTAAACGAGTTAAACCACTTCTATGCGGTTGTTGGCATTTGGAGACCATACAACTTATATATTATATCTCTAACAGTGGTATATAAGCAAGAAGTTTTTAATAAATCGATTCTTACCAAAAACCGCTTGATTAGTGGCGTTTTTACTTATTATTATGTGATTTTATAAAGAATAATAAGTACCAAATATCTGCTAATTAAGAAGTAATTACTACTTCAATTTTTTTCACAAAAAAAGCGGCAGCTAGCTATCTTCCCGCGAGGGTATTGTCGCCGCCGAGGCGCTTAACTTCCGAGTTCGGTAAGGGATCGGGTGTGTCCGCCTGG
>JBAXZU010000115.1:0-5321 GCA_041670225.1 Bacilli bacterium
AAAGGCATAATCTTTTAAGGTATTTGATTCAATGATGTTGTCAGCAATTCTTTTAGTTATTTTTTCAATGAAAAGTGAGACATTATTCGATAGAACATTCTGAATCTGTCTATGATGGCTCATGCCTTGGAAGAATTGTCGGATTTTGTCTTTCTTAACTTCATAATCTTCGGAGATGAAGATAGGAAGAACTTCGTTTTTAAAATCCAAAATAAAAGTGTCGACAATAAAATCAAAGACATCATCGAGGTCTTTATAGTGTCTATAGAAGGTGGCACGTCCGACACCGGCTTTATCACAAAGCATGGTGATGGTGATTGATGAATAATCACGGGTGCTAAATAGACTTAAGAAGGAATCGAATATTAATCTTTCAGTTTTTTTCATAATTTATTCTCCAATCTTTAATTTTGAAATATGATACAAGTTGTTTCAAATAAAATCAACATATTTTCATGATTTTGTATTCAAATTATTAAAATAGTCACTGGAGTAGTGTTACAATGGCTTCGTTAAGAAAAAAGGAGACAGTTTATGACCGAATACATTCACCGCGTCAATTATTATGAAACTGACAAGATGGGAATCACCCATCATTCAAACTATATCAGGTTTATGGAAGAAGCCAGAATCAAATGGCTGGATGATATTGGATTCAGTTACAAGAGATGTGAATCAATGGGAATCATTTCTCCGGTGCTTTCTGTTGACTGCCAGTACAAGAAGGATACTACATTTGATGACATCATCACTATCAAAGTCAGACTCAAGGAATATACCGGAATAAGAATGGTATATTCTTACGAAATGTTTGTCGGTTCTTCTTTGGTTGCCCTTGCCTCTTCTTCTCATTGTTTTGTCACAAAAGAGGGAATTCCAGTTCGGATTAAAAGAGATTATCCTGAACTTAATCAAACACTTTTAGACAACATCGAACCGGATACCGAAGAATAATGAGACACATTGTTTAATATATATTTTCTGGAATATAGCTTTGACTACCGCAATAATCTTTAATTAACTGATACATATTTATTTTATCACCTAATATTGTATAATATTCATATATTTAACGGAGGAAACGTCAATGAAACGTTTAGAAGGAAAAGTCGCAATTATTACTGGAAGTAATTCTGGTGTCGGTGAAGAAACTGCCAAGCTTTTTGCTGCTGAAGGTGCCAGTGTTGTCATCTGTGCCCGTAGAAAAGAAGCTTTAGAAAATGCCCTTAAGGCAATCGAAGAAATGGGTGGAAAGGCTTTAGCTGTTCCAACTGATATTTCCAAGGAAGAAGATATTAAAGTTTTAATGGAAGAAACTATCAAGACTTTCGGAAAGATCGATATTCTTGTTAATAATGCCGGTGTTCTTGACACCAATCTTAATCCGATTGATTGCTTCACAGATGAAGACTTTGATCGTGTTACCAACATCAATGAAAAGGGAACCATGATGGTTATCCGTGAAGCCCTCAAGTATATGAAAGAGACCAAGACTGGTTCCATTGTCAATGTAGCTTCTGTCGCTGGCCAGTATGGCTGCGGTGGTGCCGTTTATGTTGCCTCTAAGGCCAGCATGATTGGTATTACTAAGCATACTGCTATGCGTTTTGCTTCTACCGGTATCCGTTGCAATGCTGTCTGCCCTGGCAGTATCATTACTCCGATGACTACCGGAATTGATCAGACTAAGATCAACATGGATATGATGACTGCTATGATGAAGCATTCCGATATCCGTGGATGCCGTCCTTGCATGGCTAAGGATGTCGCTGACATCATCATCTTCTTAGCTAGCGATGAGTCCCGTGCCCTTACCGGTCAGATTATTGTTTCTGACTATGGTGTTGATCTCTAATCAGCGAAACTGAAAAACTACTGCCTGTCTTCGGATAGGCAGTTTTTTTGAGACAAAAAAAGCCATGCTTGCACATGGCGGTTTTGTTTTAGATTATTGCTAGAATATCGTTAATTAAAGAGTCGGAGTTTCCGACCAGATAGCTTTCTTTTCCGGTCCGCGAATAAACGCTGGGAATGATTTCATTTCCGGTGACATTTTTATACCCCTGACCTGCTCGATCAAGATAGCCTGTCATCTCACGAATTTCTGGGTAATAGTCATAGCCTTTCAGTTGTCCATCTTCTAAGACTTTTTGAGAAAAATGGGAAGAATTCGTCAGGAAGCTGGTGAAGGTGGAAGTGAGGTTTGGAGAAATAGCAATGGAATACTGACAATGGAAGGTGCTAGCCTGTTTGATGGACGAAGCAACTCCAACACTTCCTTTCATTGATTTCTCTAAGGACTCGGATATGGTATTGAGAGTTTCCAGGTTAGCTAGGCTGTCTTCTCCATTGTCAAATAGGGAACCAGATCCGTTATCAAGAAACTCTTGGTTGAAAATGACAGCGTCATAGTAACCAGTTGGAAGCTGATTTCCAATTGATGTGACATTGATGACGGTATAAGGAGAGGCATCATTGTCACGAATTGTGATTTTCTTTCGCTGTCTAGTTTCTTCATCGGGAAGAGAATAGACAGTTTCGGTGATGGAATTCTCACTGCTGATAGAATAAGGGTAGATTGTACTAGGATCGCTTCCAGCGGAATAGTAAGGATAGATGAGGTAGTCGCCTTCAGGGCAGTAGGATAAATCAATATAGAAGGAGCCATTAGCAAAATTTGTCATCCATAAGGGAGAGTTATGGGTGGCATCTTCAAGAGGATTGTATAAGCTGATATCAGTCGCTTTATCGGCGGTGATATAAGAAATATTGTCAATTGAGAGTAAGTCAGAAGTGATTTTGCTTTCGGAAACAAACAGCTTAGTTCCGATAAGCGCGTAATCCTTAATCTTTTCCTTATTTGACATGGAGGTATCACTGGTACCAAAGGTATTATAGATTTTTTTGCTGTTGGAATAGGAAGTATTGGTCAGACAGATGAAGCTGTCATCAGTACTTTTGGCCAGTCCGCCGTTAGAAAAGAAACTATAGATGCAGTAAATTGAAAAACCGACACAGGAAAGAGCTAAAAGTGAAGAAATGGTTTTGACAATTATGCCACTGGCTTTCTTCTCTTTTTTTACGGAATCATTACTGGTTGAAGAAATCTTGATATTGACGGTTGACTCACCGGCATTGGTTTTGATCGTCTGATCAGGATTATTCTCATCCAGTATGGTTTCTTTTTTGCTTGCTTCTTTTTCTTTGCGGTTAAAGAACATTTGTTCTCCTTTTTTAGAACATCATATCACGATAGCAGCGTGGGTAAGGAAGAGTGTCTCTGATGTTAGTCATACCAGTAACCAACATGACCAAACGTTCGAAACCTAAACCGAATCCGGAATGAGGTATTGAACCATTGAGTCTTAAGTCAAGATACCATTGATAGAGAGGAATCTGCATATTGAGTTCCTGCATTCTGTTCAATAGTTTATCATAATCGGCTTCTCTTTCGCTACCGCCGCATAATTCTCCGATAGAAGGAACTAAGAGGTCGCAGGCACCGACAGTTTTGCCGTCTTCATTCTGCTTCATATAGAAAGCCTTGATTTCTTTTGGATAATCAGTAAGGAAAATTGGTCCCTTAAACACGGTTTCAGTCAGATAACGTTCATGTTCGCTGCCTAAATCCAATCCAAAGCTGATATCGCTGACTTCAAACTTATGACCGTCTTTGACAGCCTTCTGAAGAATTTCGATAGCATCGGTATATTTGACTCTCTTGAAAGGAACATTGATGAAGTCATCAAGACGTTTATTCAGGTCTTTATCGACAAACTTGCTGAAGAACTCCATATCCTGAGAACATTCATCCTTGGTCTTTTTGACAACATATTTCAGGAAGTCTTCTTCAATGTCACATAAATCGGAAAGGTGTGCCCAGGCGATTTCTGGTTCAATCATCCAGAATTCAGCAGCATGGCGGGTTGTATTGGATTTCTCGGCACGGAATGTTGGTCCGAAAGTATAGACTTTTCCGTAAGTCAAAGCAAAAGGTTCGACATGAAGCTGGCCGGAAACAGTGAGATGAACGTTGTCTTTGTTGAAATATTCTTCGGGGTTCTTTTTATCGGCATAGATATTGAAAGTCTGTCCCTCGCCTTCACAGTCATTTCCGGTGAGAATCGGAGTATGGATCCAAAGATATCCCTTTTCATGGAAATATTGATGAATGTAATAAGCTAAGGTAGAACGGACACGGAAGACAGCATTAAAAGTGTTGGTCTTCATTCTCCACTGAGGAATATTGCGGAGGTAATCAAATCCGGTCTTCTTTTTCTGAAGTGGATAGCTTTCGGTGCATTTGCCGACCAAAGTGATCTCGGTGGCATCAACTTCAAAAGGCTGCTTAGCTTCGGGAGTAAAATGAATCTTTCCTTTGGCCATGATGGTTGAACCGACAGAGATGGAATCGAACTCTTTATCAGTATAGACAACCTGAATGGAATCAAAGCAGCTGCCATCATTGATGGCAAGGAAGCCGATTTGTCCCATGAAACGGTTATTTTTGACATAACCGCCGACGTTTACTTCCTGTCCTTCGGCACTATAGTCGCCTTTTTTGGCTAAAAGATATAAATCTTTAGCATCATATTTTTCCTGTAAATCCATAATATTTTTCTCCTTATTGGGTGTTAAATCTTTTTTCCTTCGCCTTCTAACGGACGGTTAGGCTGACTAGTGCAGGATAAGTCAGCTAATAGTCCTAGATGAATCATGTGGTGGGCTGTCATAGCAATCATAGCGGCGTTATCGGTAGTGCACCAAAGTGGTGGGATGACAACTTCTAAATCGGTTCTTGAGGCAAAGCGTCTTTTCACTTCACTTCTGAGGTAGGAATTAGCGGAAACACCACCGCCTACGACAATCTGTTTAACTTTGAAATCTTCGGCTGCTTTTTCAACTCGGTTAAGCAGAAGATTGACAAAATGTTCTTCGGTAGAACGAGCATAGGATTTAACAGTCTCTGGCAAAAGTTTGCCTTCGTCATCTCTAGGCTCTTTAGCAATCATTCTGACAATGTGACTTTTCAGACCGGAATAGGACAGGTTGTATCCTTCGACTTTTGGTGTGGGAAGAGGGAAAGTCTTGATATCCGGTGACTGACTGATTTTATCAATCATGACACCTCCAGGATAAGGAAGTCCTAATTCTCTGGCAACTTTATCAAAGGCTTCACCAATGGCATCATCTTCAGTTTCACCAACGATTTTGAAGTCCATTTCTTTTTCAAGTAAGACAATCTCACTGTTGCCACCGCTAGCAACAAGGGCTAGAAGCGGGTAATGGAAGGGACTTGCATATTCATTGGCATAGATATG
>JBAXZU010000116.1:0-5264 GCA_041670225.1 Bacilli bacterium
AAAGCCTAACTGGACTTCCAAAACCTGACCGATATTCATACGGGAAGGAACACCCATAGGTGATAAGCAGATATCAACAGGTGTGCCATCTGGCATATAAGGCATATCCTCAATAGGAAGAACCTTGGAAATAACGCCCTTGTTACCATGACGGCCGGACATTTTATCACCAACCTGGATCTTTCTCTTCTGGACAACATAAACTTTAACGGATTCAAGAACATCAGCAGCTAATTCATCGCCGTTGGCTCTTGAGAAACGCTTAACATCAAGAACAATACCTTCACCGCCATGGGGAACCTTTAAGGAATTATCCTTGTCCTCATCAGACTTAGTGGAGAAGATGGACTTAAGAAGGTGATCATTGTTGCTTTCAGTAGTTTCACCCTTTGGAGTGGTCTTTCCGACAAGGATATCATTTTCCTTAACTTCAGTACCACGCATAACAATACCGAATTCATCGAGGAAAGTCTTCTTGTCTTCGCCAACATTAGGAACATCGCGGGTGAATTCTTCATCACCAAGCTTTGTCTTACGGCGTTCACAAGAATATTCTTCAATGATGATATTGGTGAACAAATCATCAGAGATGCATCTCTGAGAAATCAAAATAGCGTCTTCATAGTTATAGCCGTGCCAAGTAGTGAAAGCGATAAGAACGTTCTGGCCTAAGGCAAGTTCGCCCTTTTCCATACTAGGACCATCAGCAATAATCTGGTTGACAGTGACTTTGTCGCCTTCTTTGACAATAGGAGACTGATTGATGCAGGTACGCTTATTGGAACGGATGAACTTCTTCAGTTCAAGCTTCTTTTCTTCGCCACTGGCATCATCAAGAATCTTGATGCAAAGAGAATCAGCATAGGTGATTACACCATTGCAGGGTGAAAGTAAGGCTTCACCTGAATCACGGGCAATCTTATCTTCAAGACCGGTACCAACGAATGGTGATTCCGGATGAAGTAAAGGAAGAGCCTGACGCTGCATATTGGAACCCATAAGAGCTCTCTTACCATCATCGTTTTCAAGGAAAGGAATACAGGCAGCAGCAATAGAAACGATCTGCTTAGGAGAAGCATCGATAAAATCAACGTCATGCTTGTTGACGGTAACATATTCGCCGTTAATACGGGCGGAAATGTTGTCTTCAAGAATAACAAAGGTATTAGGATCAACTTCAACATTAGACTGAGCGATAGTATGATTCTTTTCATCATCAGCTGAGAACCAGCAGACATGTTCAGGATTATTATCAACAATAGCATTATGGACAGGACGATAAGGAGTCTCTAAGAAGCCATAATCATTGACACGGGCGTAGCAGGCAAGATTGGAAATAAGACCAATGTTCTGACCTTCAGGAGTTTCGATAGGGCAGATTCTGCCGTAATGAGTTGGATGGACGTCACGAACAGCTGAAGAAGCTCTGTCTCTGGTAAGACCACCTCTTCCTAAAGCGGAAAGTCTTCTCTTATTAGTAAGTTCAGCCAGAGGATTAGTCTGATCCATGAACTGAGAAAGACTATCAGAATTGAAGAACTGGTTAACAGAAGAAGTAAGAGCCTTAATATTGATTAAGGAAGCAATTGAAAGCTGAGTAAGATCAGAAGTGGACATTCTATCATGAATGGTTCTCTTCATCTTGCTAAGACCAGCTCTGAACTTATCCTGGATAAGCTCGCCGACACATCTGACTCTCTTGTTGCCAAGATGGTCAGTATCATCAACATTACCGATGCCATCAGTAATATTAAGCATATAACTGAGGGAAGCGAGAATATCGGAGATAGTAACATAATCAAGATTGACAGTGAGATCAGTACCGATGATATTAACTATTTCATCCGGATTGGCAGGATTATGAACGTGAACAATGTTAACATTGCTATGATCATCAAGATCAGCGTTAGCACGGACAGTAATGGTATGATTAGCGTTATCTTCAAAGAATTTCTGCTTCTGAAGTCCGAGAATATCATTAGTAGAAAGAATAGAACCTGATTCAAAAACGATTTCACCGTCTTTGGAAATAAGGTCTTCAGCTAAAGTGACACCAACCAAACGGTTGTAAATGCCAAGCTTGTTCTGAAGCTTAAATCTTCCTGCTCTGCCTAAATCATAATGCTCGTTATCAAAGAATCTCTGCTTAAGCATGATAGCAGCTGATTCATTAGTGAAAGGTTCACCAGGACGAAGCTTTCTGAAAATATAGGCGACAGCTTCACGGGTTCTTTCAGTAGCACTCTTTTTAGAGTTGACAGGGTTTTTATCTAAAGCCTTTTTAAGGAAAGCGTTGTTTCCGAAAAGACCTAAAACACCGGTAGCGGAGCTGTTCTGATTTTCGCCTTCACCAGGAAGAGAATTATCTTCGAGTGAATCAGCATCAGAAACCAAACCAATAGCTCTCAAAAGAACTAAGGCAGGAACTTTCTTCTGCTTATCAATACGGACAGAAACCAGATCACGGTTATCGGTTAAGAATTCAAGCCAAATACCTCTGGAAGGGATGATGTCAGAACCATAAACGATTGAAAGCTCGTTTTTGATATCATTATCATTCTTCTTTAAGGCAACTTCATCACTCTTCTTGGAAACATAGGCACCCGGAGAACGGACAAGCTGAGAAGCAATACACTTTTCAGAGCCATTGACGATGAAAGTTCCGGAAGGAGTCATCCAGGGATAATCTCCCATAAAGATTTTTTCTTCGGTAACAGTTCCATCAGGATGCTTAAGTCTTAAGACGCAGTGAAGAGGAGCGGAATATGTAAGGGCAGAAACCTTGCATGAAAAATAATCATGCTTAGGTTCACCCCAGCTTGCAGAAACATAATCAAGTTCAGCAACTTGGTCAGTATCAACGACATGTGCACGTGAGTCCTTATTGGACTGAATAGGGAAAATGTCCTTGAAGACTTCATCAATTCCTAAATCACGGAACCATGCAAAAGACTGTAGCTGAACATCACAGAGATTAGGAAGGGGAACAGCGGAGAAAGTTTTGGAAAGGTCTAAACGGTTATTTCCAACTCTCTTATATTTATTAAGATCTAATTCTTCAGCCATTTATATTACCTCGTGTTATTTCTACCAAGCTCGAGACTTGGATTTTGGTTGTCAGTTTTAAATTTTTAATAAAGCTTAGTTATAGCTATAAACTAAGCTTTTTAGACAACTAAGCCCACCCCATGAAAACACAGGGTGGGACTTGATAATGACTAAGATAATATTGATTACTTAACTTCGACTTCGGCGCCAGCAGCAACAAGCTGCTTCTTGATTTCTTCAGCTTCAGCAGGAGAGATCTTTTCCTTGATGGCAACAGGAGCACCATCAACAAGCTTCTTGGCATCCATAAGACCTAAACCAGTGACAGCCTGGACAGCCTTGATGCAGGCAACCTTGGCAGTACCGAAGGACTTGAGGATAACAGAAACTTCACTTGGGCCTTCAGCAGCAGCAGCGGCAGCAGCAGGAGCAGCGGCAGCGGCAGCAGCCTTAACACCGAATTCTTCTTCAATAGCATGAACGAGATCCATGATCTCAACCATGTTCATTTCCTTTAAACCGGCAATGACATCTTCTTTAACTAATTTAGCCATTTTAATGTTCCTCCAATTAATGGTTTTCAGACTCGTCTAGAATTTGCTAAGCTCGTAGCTTAGGCAGAGGCCTTTTCAGAAAGGGCCTTAAGAGTAAGAGCAAACATGACGAGCGGGCTCTGGATAGTAGAGAGTAAGCCAGCAAGGGCGTTCTCTTTAGTTCCAATAGGAGCAAGTTCGGCAATAGTGGCCTGATCGCAGAAAGATCCGTCGATCATACCAGCCTTAATAACGAAATACTTGCTGTGAGCTTTTGCGAAGTCATTAAGAACAGAGAGTCCAGCGCCTTCTTCAGTAGAAGTAACAATGGCGGTAGGTCCCTTCAAAGAATCATCAAGAGCAGAAAGTCCGTCTTCATCGACAGCCTTTTTAGCAATGGTGTTCTTGTGAGAAGAGAGCTTAGCGCCTGCCTTCTTAAGGTCAGCGCGGAGTTTGTTGACTTCAGCAACGGTCATGTTGGAATAGGAAACAACAATAGCAGAATGACTGGTCTTTAAGATGTCATTAAGCTTTGCAACAGCTTCCTTTTTCTCAGCTAAGATTTGCTGATTCATCTTTTCACCTCCTTTTAGGTATGGTGTATAAAACAATATACTTTATTGATTTGTAGTGATACATATCCTCGGTAACAGATTGAGTCTGCCTTTTATGTCATTATTCTTGACTATTGGCAGGCGGTTACGGTCTTAGGTATATTGAAGCACCCGATTGAATCGGTCGGCACGAATTCGGCATATATATAATATAAGGTATTAGATAGCAAGCTTAATGGCAGGGCCATAAGTGCAGGAAATAGTAGCAGTGAGGATGTAAGTACCTTTGACAGAAGCAGGACGGATCTTGTTGACAGCATCAATGATGACCTTAAGGTTGTCAGCTAAATCGCTGCCGGAGAATGAAGCCTTACCGAAATTGACGGCAAGATTTCCATCCTTATCATTACGATAAGAGATCTTACCGTTCTTGATTTCCTTAATGGCATTTCCGATGTTAGGAGAGACAGTACCGGTCTTTGGGTTAGGCATCAAGCCTTTAGGACCTAAGACACGACCCATTCTTCCTAAGAGACCCATCATATTAGGAGTGGCAACGATAACATCGAAACCAAACCAGTTTTCCTTAGTGATTTTGTCAAGCATATCCTGACCACCGACGAAGTCAGCACCAGCCTCAGTGGCTTCGGTGACCTTATCAGTAATAGCAAGAACCTTAACGGTCTTACCATTTCCATGAGGAAGAACAATTGTTCCTCTTAACTGCTGATCAGCCTGCTTAGGATCGATGTTGAGATTGAAAGAAATATCAATAGTTTCATCAAACTTAGCAGTAGCAGTCTTCTTAACTAATTCGCAAGCTTCACTGACAGAATACTTCTTGCCCTTCTCAACTAAAGCGAGAGCGGCAGCGTACTTTTTAGCAATCTTTTTCATTATTTTCCGGTCCCCCTATTAATCGATGATGGCGATGCCCATAGACTTGCATGAGCCTTCGACACATCTGATGGCAGCTTCAAGAGAATCAACATTTAATTCAGGAAGCTTGTATTCGGCGATCTTCTTAACGTCAGCCTTGGTAATCTTACCAGCGTTGACTTTCGGATCTCCGCCATGATCGGAGCCCTTTCTTCCCTTTTCAAGACCGGCGGCCTTGAGGACGAGGAAG
>JBAXZU010000117.1:0-5170 GCA_041670225.1 Bacilli bacterium
TGGTGAAACTTATGATTTAACCTGGACTTCATCTGATGAGGCAATCGCGACCGTTGGTGAAAAAGGTACTGTCACCGGAATTAAAGCAGGTGAGGTCACTATTACTGCCGCTTTAACTGAATTCCCGGAGATAAAGGCAGAATATTCATTGAAGATTATTACTGAGCTTCCGACTCTTAAAGAAACCATTGAGAGACTGGATGAAGAAAGAAATTATACTATCACTGTCACCAAAGGCGAAGAAGAGACCGGAATATTCCTTTATACACCTGATAAAATCAGAATTGAGACAATTAATGGAACAATAAAAAAGTATGCTATCGGAAAAGATGGAATTGCCTTCCCTTATGAAGTAGAAGAAGATGGAACAATTAATCCCGGAAATAAACTGAAAACACTAAGTGGATATGTAACTAAAGATACTTTCTTTGGTGATGCCGCCGATCCTTATTATCCGGTTCTTCCCGGAATCGGAGGAATGGATGTTACTGCTCTTCCGGAGACTCCTGATGAAGGAACTGATGGCACTTATTCTGACTTTGCCTCACCGGAAGATTATGTTGGTGACCGTTATTCCATGAATAAGAATCTGATTGGCTATCTTTGCGATATTGATACTTTTGATTTCCTCTACTGCCGTGCCTCTATGTCTTCCTTTTCGGCAACAGTCAATGCTGATTTAAGTCTTGGTTTTTCGGTTACTGCTAAACTGAGAGGCGGAAGCTATTCTGATTATCTGGTAACCATTTCTGAGATTGGAACCACTGAGATAGAAGATGATGGCATTGATGCCTATTTGGAAATCGCCAATGGCGGTGATGCTTTTACTGATTCTAGTATTTATGGCTTAGCAAAGGAAATGGACATTCTGACCTCTTATACCATTTCTGATGGCTATGGGACTAATGCGGTTTTTACTCCTGATTATATGTATTATTATATGGATGATACTGTCTTTGATGAATACTACGATCCGGAATATTACAGTTATGATGGAGGCGGCTATGTCAAATTGGATGATGGCATTTATTCCTTCACTGAGGATGTCAGTTATGATATTGATACTGAAGTCTTGACTAGATCACCATTGACCTTGGGGGAGAAAATAGAAGGAACTGATGCTGATTCGAAAATGGATGAAGTAATTGGTTATATCAATACCTGGGCTATCTGGGATAATCCCGATATTTTGGTTGATACTAAAGAGTTTATGTCAACCTCCCTTGGCTGGGCTACTGGAGCTAAGGATATCGCCCAGGATTCTTTGGATAAGATTGAAATGTGGGGTGATCTTCTCTATTCACCGTGGGTAAATGATGAAGCTGATGAATTATATGGTTACCGAACTCATATTGTTCCGACTATGTATTATCCTTCAACTTATCTTTCTTACTGCACCTTCACCTTAATGGTTGGATATCAGGAAGAAAACTGCGGTGCCGGAATCTCTTCTGGATATACTTATGCTAATTTTCCGATTTCTAAGATGAATGGTTCATCTAGTTCTAAGATTGTTTCTTGGTCTGCTACACTGTAACTAGAATTTTAAAAAAGCCTATTGCTAAAAATGACAGTAGGCTTTTTATTTGCTTTAACGCTAAAGTTGTTAACTTTTAAATTGTTGAAAAAGCCTACGATTTTTCTAATTATATCGTAGGCTTTTTTGTTTGTTAGGCTACTTTAGTAAGAGTGGAGTTATAGACGTTGTCACCATAATCTCCGGAGAGATGGACAGTGATAGTGCCATCCTCATTGAGGGTGATGGTATTCTCGCCATCATCGAATCCGGTGAAGTCGCTAAGGAAATTTGTCTCAAGATTATAGGTGAATGAATTTCCGTTCCAGGAACCTGTTCCATCGGAGCTGAGAATCAACTTATTGCCGTTCTTATCAGTGTAAGTGCCATAGACAGATGATTCTTCAGGATCAGTCGGAGTCTCTTCATCACCTTTGGATTCATCAGCTACCTTAGTGAATGTTTCGGAATAGGTGTTTTCCATGTAGCAGTCATCAAGATAGAGAGTCACAGTGCCATCATCGTTGATGACTAAGTGGTTGTTATCGGCATCAAAGGCACCGAAAGGATCAATGGCAAGAGTAGTGGTGTTCCATTTGAAGCTGGTTCCGTTGAAGGATCCGGTTCCGTCGCTGTTGAGAGTGAGCTGGTTCTTGTTAGGACTGATGTAGTCTCCGTAGATATTGGTTTCTGGAGTAGGGTCAACAGGATCAGTAGGATCGGTTGGATCAGTTGGATCAACAGGGTCGGTCTTTTCAGCAACTAAGCTTGATCCAGAGATTTCATAGGTTGTACCGTTGATGATGATCTGATTTCCTTCTGTAATGGTTCCTTCAACCTGATAATCGGTAAGGACACCATCGACTACAATGTAATTTGTGGTTCCGACAACATAGAGTTTAGTTCCGTCTTCGGAGGAATACTTGGCATCAATAGTATCACGGCTGACAAAGGTGTTGGCATTATACATAACTTCTTTTTCTTCATTGTAGGTGAAGGTCTGGGAGATGATTCCAAAAATCTTTACAATCATTTTTCCTTCAGTACAGCGATACCCACCGAAGTAATCAACTCCTGATGAAAGTTTATAGCCAGAGGCATTTCCATCTTTATCAAGAGTGAAACTAACGGCATCAGAAGTCAGCCAGGTTCCTAAGAAGGAAGAATCGGTATAGTCAGTGATGGTGATTTCCGAAGTGGTCTTAGTCATGGTGTAGATATAGGAAGAATCATTAATTTCATAGCCGGTAATGGTTCCGGTAGTGGAATCATAAGCAAAGATTTTGCCAGTATAGCCGCCATTTCCTTCACCAATGAAAATATATTCACCATCAAAGGAATAGGAATATGAATAGGTTTCGTAATCATAAATCCAATAGATGGTATCTTCAGTGATTTTCCATTGTCCATGAGTCATTACCTGCTGACCAGGTAATTCACAGACATAATCGTAATTTCCGACAATCAGACTTAAATCACCCCAGCCGGCATATAAGGAAGTATCGGAAGTGAAAGGAGCATACCAGCAAAAATGGGCGGTTGCTTCACTGTCGTAGAAATAATCAGAAAAAGAATAATGAGGTCTTTCAAAGTCAAGAGAATAGATACTAACTAAGGCTTCAGAGTCATAAGTTCCTTTATTAGCAGTGACAGTTTCGGAAGAGGCACCATCATAGTTTCCGGAAATGGTGACTGTAACTTCATCATCTGATGAAAGAGTATCAAGCAATTCCGGCATAGGTCCGGTTAAGTCCCAGGCTGAAGAGAAGCCAACAGTATTAGCAAAGAAATCGGAAGTAAGGTCATCACTTTCTACAGCTGTGCCACTTTCATCAATGACATCTGATTCGAGGGAATTGACTAAATAGTAGTTTTTATAGATAGTTGTTCCAAGCATATCTGCGTCATCAGCATAGGCATTTGAATAGGCAAAAGAGGTAATTCCGCCTGATCTTGACTTGTAGTAGGTGCTGGAAGCAGGTAAAGAAGTAATGGAATCAGCCTTGACAAAATTGTTCATGATAGCGGTTTCGTAATATCCCTGACCGGCAATACCGCCAGCATATCCGACATCGGTATCAGTGGCTTCAATGTTTACTGCATCAACCAAACAATCGACAATGCTAGTGTAATATGATCCGCCACCAAGAATACCACCAGCAACATCTTCACCACTGACAGAACCGGTGAAATAGGAGGAATTGATAGAAATAACACCTTGTCCGGAAGAGGTAGAGGAACCGCCGATGATACCACCAACAATATTGGTGGTGTCGTAAGCATCACTTAAATCAGCAAAAATCTGAACTTCACTTCCGCCTTTGGTGTAGTCAATATACATTTTGTCTCCGGCTTGGAGATATCCGACACTTCCGCCGATGACTAAGGCTGAGGAGGTATTCTGACCAGAGACGATATTAATAACGCCCTTTGAGAAAACATGATCAAAATAGGTGTTATAAGCATAACCGGCAACAGCTCCTATATAGGCCTGTGAACCAGCGCCAAGAATGGTGAATTCAATGTCAGCATCGATTGTGATATCTGAGATAAATGAATTTTCCAAATATCCGAACAAACCATAAAATTTGATGCTCTTGTTATAAGATGTTATTGATAAATCACTTATTTTGAATCCGTTTCCATCAAATGATCCGGTGAACGGAACTTCAACGCTTCCAATAGGGGCGATGGTAGTATTTCCTAAGCTGATATTAGCTCCTAACTTATAGTAGGTAAAGTTGATTTTGGCAGTTGAGGAATTGTAAAGATCGGAAATGGATTTGAGATTTTCGGCGGTATAAAGAACATAGGGATCATCCTGGGTTCCGGTTCCGGAAATTTCAGTTGGGAGTTCAGGTTCGACCGAAGGTCCAGTTGAGGTACTATCGGAAGGCTGAACAGATTCGGAAATGCTAGGCTCAGTTGAGGGCTCGGTTGAAGGCTCGGTTGAAGGAGTTGTAGAAGTAGAGGCTGAAACAGAAGTAGATGTAGAAGTAGGGGTTAATGGGTTGTTGCATGAAGATAATGCTAATACACCACATGAAAGTACAAGTAAGGGAACAATTTTCTTTTTCATTTGAAATAATCCTTTCTATTAAGAAACGGTTTAAATTATATGGCTATTAATAAAAAAATTCAAGTGGCTTATTAATCAGGTATTGAATGTTATTTGAGACTTTTTAAATAGGAAAGCAAATCTTCTTTTTCATTTTTTACTGATCCCAAAATAACAGCCTCGAAAAGCTTTTGCTTAAGGAAACCCACTTCTGGTCCGGGATTGATATTCATTTCTTTTATGATGTCTTTTCCGTTTAAGGCTAAGGAATTAACCGTCAATTCTTTTTTACCGGAAGCATTTCTGTCATACATATCCAGAAGATAGGAAAAGACTTCCTGATGACTGGCAACTCTCTTATCACCATCGACATGAGCGAATTCATCTGCCTGCATCAGAAGGGTGAGCAAAAAGAATTCGTGTTTTGATAGTTTCCTGCGGGTGATTAATCTGAGGAAACAGCGTTTGGTCATTGATAAAGTCAGTGAATGGTTTTTTATCAGTTTCAGAATCAGGGCTTTATCAGAATTGGAATACTTATATTTTTCCATGATTCCACTAGCCAGGGTTTCTGATACTTCCTCATGCTGATAGAA
>JBAXZU010000118.1:0-5136 GCA_041670225.1 Bacilli bacterium
AAAATACGTGATCAGATTACTGAAGAAGGCGTTTCTTTTAAGGACCCCCTTAATGGCAACAAGCATTTTTTCTCGCCTGAAAGTGTTATGAAAATTGAAGAAAAAATCGGTGCCGACATCATTATGTGCTTTGACGAATGTGCTCCTTATCCCTGCACTAAACAGTATATGAAAAACTCTGTTGATCGTACAATCCGCTGGGCTAAACGCTGCCTCGAAAGTCATACCAGAACCCAGGATCAGGCTCTTTTCGGTATTTGTCAGGGTGGCGATTACGCTGACATTCGCCAAATGTGTGCTCAGACTCTGACCCAGATGCCTTTTGATGGCTTTTCTATCGGAGGAACCGCAATTGGCGAACCTCGACTTACTGAATATCATGAAGTATCCCTGACAATCCCTTATCTTCCTTATAATAAACCTAGATATTTAATGGGAATAGGTTCTTTGGATATGCTGTTTGACGGAATAAGAAAAGGTGTTGACATGTTTGACTGTGTTCTTCCAACTAGACTTGCCAGACATGGTTCCATCATGACACATACCGGAAGAATCAACATTATGAAAGGCAAATACGCAACTGATTTTTCACCTCTCGATGAACAATGCGATTGCTATGCCTGCCGAAATTACACTAAAGCCTATATTCATCATTTGATGAAATGCGAGGAAGGATTAGGAGCAAGACTTTGCTCTATACATAATATCCGTTTCTTGATTCAGGCTATGGAAGAAGCCAGGGAAGCCATTAAGAATGACCGCTTCTTGGAATACTCTGCCTATCGACTGAATATGTTTGGAAATGAGAGGGGCTGCTAAAATGAATACACCTGGTTTTGATTATGATATTTACTCGTTGAGTTCCTACGATTATTTCCTTCCTGATGAACAGATTGCTCAGTCACCTGCTCAGAAACGAGACCATTCACGGCTTCTGGTTATGGATCGTGATACTGGTGAAATTACAGATGAACCATTTTTCTATGAGATAGAGAAGTACCTTCGCCCCGGAGATGTTCTGGTTAGAAATAACACCAAAGTCATTCCGGCCCGACTTTTAGGAGAAAAAAAGGAAACTCATGCTCATGTCCAGCTGCTTCTTTTAAATCAGCTTACTGATCAGAAAGATGTCTGGCAGTGCCTGGTTGGCAATGCGCATGCTGTCAAAGTCGGAACCAAAGTTTATTTTGGAACCAATGATGAATTGATTGCTACCTGTTTAGAAGTTCAGGAAGAAGGTCTCCGCCTTTTCCGTTTCGATTATCAGGGAATCTTTATGGAAGTTCTTGATAGTCTTGGAAAAATGCCGCTTCCGCCCTATATTCATCAGCAGTTAGGCGATAATTCCCGCTATCAGACTGTTTATGCCAAAATCGAAGGAAGCGCCGCTGCGCCTACTGCCGGATTCCATTTTACCGAGGATCTTTTTGACCGTCTCAGAAAAAAGGGCGTTATTATTGCTGAAGTTACCCTGCATATCGGTTTAGGTACTTTCCGACCAGTCAAGACTGATGATATCCGTGACCATGACATGCATTCCGAATACTATATGATGAATCAGGAAACTGCGGATATTCTTAATGCTGCCAAAGCTGAAAAAAGAAGAATCATTGCTATCGGCACTACCCCAACCCGTACTTTGGAATCAGTCATGCAAAAATATCATACTTTTAAGGAATGCTCTGGCTATACTAAGCTTTTCATTATTCCGGGATATAAGTTTGAAGGAATTGACTGCCTTATTACAAATTTCCATTTGCCCAAGTCAACCCTGGTAATGTTGGTTTCAGCTTTCTCTACCCGTGACAACGTTCTGAATGCTTATCGCCATGCTGTTGACAATAAATATCGTTTCTTCTCTTTTGGTGATAGCATGTTTATTAAGAAGGAAGATATCACCGATGGAAAAGCCGATTGATTACAATCAGCTTTTCAAACAGATTGTCGGCGAAATAAAAGAAGGCGATAAGCCTACCCTTTTTCTTCATGCCTGCTGTGGCCCCTGCCTTACTTATCCGTTAAGTGTTTTGGTTAAGTATTTTAAGGTTACTGTCGGCTTTTTCAACCCGAATATTTTCCCTCAGAGTGAATATCAAAAACGTTTGGATACTTTAAAAACATTCATAACCGAATATTCCCGTGACCAGGGACTTATTATTCCCTTAGTTGTTAACGAGGATGACTTCCTTACTTATAGGGAAGCTTTCCGGGAAAGAATCAATGACCATGAAGGCGGAAACACCTGCCTGAAATGTCATGCCTACCGAATGGGATTAGCCTATCAGTATGCCTTTGAACATAAATATGACTTTTTCACTACTGTTATGACTGTCTCCTGCAAGAAGCCTTCACGTGAACTGAATGAGATTGCTTTTAAGCTAGCTGAAAAATATCCGGAAACTCAGTATTTGTATTCGGATTTCAAAAAAGAAAGCGGACAACTCAAAGGCATTCAAATTGCCAAGAATTATCAGCTATATAGGCAGGATTACTGTGGCTGTGAGCCATCATATTTAGAAAGGCAGAAACAGAAGGCTGCCAAGATCAGTCTGAAAACTCCCGTAATATCTTAGAATAATTCTTTTTGGCCTCTTCTTCATCAGTAAAGGAAATAATAACTTTCCGGCCTTTGATGGAGATGGAGGTTTTTCTTTTGCGTCCGAGATAATCTCTTTTCATTCCTTCAAGGTCACGGACAGAAAGAGTGCCTTTGATGATTTCCTGATAGATTTCCTGCTGTTTTTCGATTGGCAGGCTAATCAGTGAACGAGCCTCACCATAACTAATTATTCCTTTAACCATTCCTTCTTTAATAAAGGGGGGAAGATAACTTAGCCTTAGGAGATTTCTTACTTGGGATATGGAAATTCCGGAAACTTCCGAAATCCTTTTTTCAGTATAACCATATTTTTCTTTTAGAACGGAATAGCAAAAGGTTTTGGTCAGAGGACATCCACCTTCATCGATGATGTTTTCCATAATGTAAGCAATTTTTCTTTCAGGGGAAATCTCCGCTAAGACGCAAGGAACATCTGCCATCTGAAATTTCAGGGCAAAAAGATAACGCTTAGTTCCGTTAATGATTTCATAATGAGAATCATCATTTCCTTTTACTATAATAAGAGGAAGAAGAAATCCATCGTTTTTGATTGAATTCTCCAAAATTGAATATGATTCAAGGTCGTAGTTTGAGCTACTGTAAAGATCGGAAAGATAAAGAGAATCAGTACTGAAAAGAGTTTTCCTGACATTCGAAAGATTCTTTTCAATTTCACTGACAACTGAATTATGCTGATAACGATTTAGAAGCGAGTCTAAATCAATTCCGGTTTTTCTTTTCAACAAATTCCATTACCTCTCTTGAAAGAGCTGCATAAGTAAGACTTCCGGCTGAACCGGGTTTGTATTCGTTTACAGGCATGCCTTTACAGATAGCTTCTGCAATAGAGACATTCCTAGGAATCTCAGTGGTGAAGACCTTATCTCGGAACTGGGAACGTATTTCCTGAGCCATGTCAATGGAAAGCTTAGTTCTGCTGTCATACATAGTAAGAAGAATTCCCATGACGTCAAGGTTAGGATTAGTACTTCTCTGGACTTGGGATACTGAAGAAAGAAGCTGAGCCAGGGCATCAAGAGCAAAATATTCGCAGTTGACAGGAATAATAATACTGTCAGCCGCTGAAAGTCCGTTAAGTGAGAGAAATCCTAAGGAAGGCGGACAGTCAATGATAATGAAATCAAAAATCGAGGAAGCCTTTTCATTCAGCTTTTCCTTAAGAAGAGTGGTAGGGGCGTTTTTTCCTTGATTGATTCGGTTTGATTCGACCATAGCCAAAGAAAGGTTAGCCGGAATAATTGAAATGTTTTTGAAACCGGTTTTTCTGATGGCCTTCTTTAGGTCAATCTGATCAAGAAGAAGTTCAGCTACAGTTTTTCGGGATATGCTTGAGTCAATTCCGATTGCTAGTGAGCAATTGCCCTGGGGATCCAGGTCAATTAAAAGGATTTTTTTGTTGTAACGGCTTAAGGCACTGGCTAGATTGTAGCTGGTTGTGGTCTTTCCCACACCGCCTTTTTGGTTAGTAATTGCTATAATTTCACTCATAATGGAATTATTTTATCACATGAAAGGCCAAAATAATGCTTTGAGATGAAGTTCTTAGTGTTTTTTCTTGAATTATAACCCTTAAACTACTATATTATTTAAGACTGAAATTGTGCGTAAGCTATTCAATTGGGAGGACACACATGAAAAAAGGTTTTAAATCCTTGGCTGCTATGATGGCAATCGTTACAGCTGCTGGTGCTCTTGCTTCCTGTACTGACGACTATACTTATCCAGATTATTACTGGGAAGATGGTTTAGTTGCTACTGTTGGTGGCAGAGATGTTACGTTTGAAGATATATATGATCTCTTCAGTGATAAGAAGGATTCTGTCACGGCTTATTTTGACACTGCTAGCAAACTTCTTGCTCAGTTTGTCACTCCGAGAACAGATTTCATTATCTCTTCTGTCGATATGAAGATTTCCGATCAGGAACAGACTTGGAAGAAGAATGCTTCTTCTAACAATACTTCCTATAAAGAGGAAATGCAGAAGACTTTAGATAGTGAAGGCGTTATCGATGAGGATGCTCTCCGTGATAAATGGATAGCTGAAGCTCAGGTTTCCGAGAATAATTCTAATTATACTCAGGATAACTTTGGTACTGTCACTACTATCCAAGGCAATACTGCTAATGATGAGGATTATTTATATTATATTTCCGAGGCCGAAACTCAGAAATATATCGACACTGAACATCCATATCATGTTTCTCATGTCCTTGTTAAGGTTGATGCTGCCAGTGGCGGTGAAGGCATTTACAATGGTCAGATCTCTGAAAGCAATGCTATCAAGATCGGCAATGTTGTTAAGAGCCTGACTTCTGCTTCCACTTTCGGAAACACTGCACTTTTATTCAGCGATGATGGTTCAGCTTCTAATTATGGTGATTTATTCGGCGGATCAACTGGATATCCTATGCAGACATCCACTTCTTACGTCAATGAATTTAAGCTTGGTCTTTATGCCTATGATACTTTCATCAATCCTGAAACCAAGAACAGAAGCGAAGTTAAGAATGGACTT
>JBAXZU010000119.1:0-5107 GCA_041670225.1 Bacilli bacterium
AAAGCCGACCTCCAGCAATTCACCGAACTGATTTCTATCTTCTTAGAAAATGCCACCAAATATGCTCTTAACGATCATCCTCTTGAGGTCACCCTTTCCAAGAAAGGCTCTATCAGAATGACCTTTAGAAATTCCATTGACTATGAATATGAGGGAGATCCCTCACTTCTTTTTGACCGTTTCTATCGAACCGATGATTCCAGAAACTCTAGTAATGGAGGCTCAGGATTAGGCTTAAGCATTGCCCAAGCAATTGTGAGAAGCAACAAAGGAAAAATCAAAGCTGAAATTAAATCAAAAGATTATATTTATTTTGAAATAACGTTTTAAGTAAACAATCTATTTATTTTCTAAGAAAACAACTTTTAGTTACTAATATAAAAAGTTTGCAATATATAATTTATAAAAAATATTTTTAATATTCTTATTTGTTATTCTAATAATAGAACACACTTTTCATGTTTACGATTTATTTAAGACTATTAATTTATAATTCAATAACATAAGGAGAACCACAACATGAAAAACAAGAAATTTATAATTATACCTTTAATGACAATAATTGCCTTGGCTGGATGTAACTCAACTTCTTCCGAAGGATCGACATCAGCTTTGAGCAGCACATCAACACAAACAAGCACATCAACTGATACCGGTACATCAACTGATGCTGGTACTTCAGTAGACACCGGTACATCAACTGATGCTAGTTCAGAAGAACCAATCAGTGACTATGTTCCTTCAACTGAGAACTCCGATGCCGGCAATGATGACGGCACATCAACCGAAGATGAGATCATTCCCAGTGACACTGATGATTATCAGCCAACTGATGATTACTCATATACTTTTATTGAAGATTATTCAACAATTCTGACTGATGATATTCTTTCATTAATGGCTGATAACCAGCTTCCTTCCAGCTATGAAACCATAACTGACAATAGTTTTGTTATTACAGCCGCTGGAAATTATTATCTTAAAGGCCAGGATTTCACTGATATCACTATTACTTTAGCTAAAGCTGGTGCGGTTCATATCTTCCTTGATGGTGCAACCATAACCGCCTCTAAAAAGGCTATTTCAACCAGCAAAGGTGAAACTCCTACCCTAGTAACAATCACCGCCTTAGAAGGCAGTGAAAACACAATTGTTGCTAGTCAATCCGGTGCCAAGAATGCGATTGACTGTTCCTGTAACACAGTCATCAATGGCAAAGGATCTATGACTGTTTCCTCTTATAATAACGCCCTGAAATCAAGCTCAACTATGTATGTATCTGATGTCACTCTCAACCTCTCTGCCTTAGCAGAATTAGACGGACATGCTATCTCAGCCCAGACAGTTTTCAGTAGCAATGCCAAAATCAATGTCACAAGTGCAGGAAAAGATGGTATCCATGCAGAGATTGATGATTTAGTCAATGATGACGATACTTTCGTTCTTTCATCAACATGATATGTTAACTCCGCTGGCTTTGTTTATTTGAAAGATACTGACATGAATTATACAGGAACCGGAGACGGTGTTCAGGCTGACTCCTATCTCTATGTTGATGGCGGGAACTTTGATTTCACTACAAGTGGAACCTATCAAGCCTACTCATCCAGTCTTATCTCATCCGGTGACTATATCTCTGATGACTTCAAATATGCTAAGAACAGTAATGGAACCTACTATAAGGTTGATTCCGAACAGCGGGGCCGTTCAGGAACTTACGCTTTACAGGAATCAGTCAAAGGCTTCAAAGTCGGAGCTATTGACCAGGAAAACTCCACCACTGAAATTGAAATCAATTCTCAGAAATACTATGTGGCAATTACCAATGCCACTATGAATTTGAATACCGATGATGATGGAATCCATGTTAACCTCGGTTACGCCAATATTTCCAAATCCAAAATCACCTGTACCACTCTTGATCAGCCTATCTCCTCTGATGGACCATTAACTATGACAAACCTTGCCTTAACCGTTCCTTCCTGCTATGAAGGCTTGCAGGGATCAAGCATCAACATCAAAGGAAGCAACACGGATATCAACATCACTTCCAGTGATGATGGTATGAATGCAACCAGCGACTATGTCTCATCTGATCAGGATTTCTATGCCGAAATTCTGACTATCGATGAAGGAAAAATCCGTGTCAATGCTGATGGTGACGGACTAGATTCCAATGGATCCATGGTCATCAATGGCGGTGATATCTTAATTCAGGCCAGTTCCTCAAGCGGAGACTCACCTTTGGATAGTGCATCTTCAAGAGAAAACACCCGTAATAACGGCATCTATATCAATGGCGGAACCCTGATGGCTTCCGGAACCTCAGGAATGCTCGAATCTCCTCAGACTACCTCACTTCAGAATACCATTGTCTATGCTGGAACAACACTTTCAGCCGGTTCAGTTATTTCCTTAAAAGATTCTTCTGGAACGGTCTTAGTCAGCAACACCATTACCAAATCCGCTAATGCTGCTGTCATTACCAGTCCCTACATAACAACTGGTTCAACCTATTCTGTCTATGTTAATGATGAACTGAAGAATTCAGCAGCTGTTTCTTCAATCGTCACAACTATTGGCTCCTATTCTTCCGGAAATACCGGAGGCCCCGGAGGCGGTGGTGGATTCAATCCTGGACGTCCATAATCAAAAACAAGCCTTGTTAAAAAATGACAAGGCTTTTCTTATGAAAAATTGATTGAAGAATGACACCATAAATGATATTATTCTAATGTCAAAAACGACATTGTCGCATGGTACTTACACGAGTAAGACTATAGAGGAGGTGTCAGATGATCATGCTTTTGGATTTGTCCAATGTTTCCATCAATATCGCAGTATATCAGCAGAAGAAAAAGCTTTTCAGTTTCCGAATTTTTTCGGATAAGCTTAAAAGCCAAAGTGAATATGAGTCAACCATCTCAAATTTCCTGAAGTCCTGTAATCTCAGTAAGAACGAGATTGAAGGAGCTATTCTTTCCAGTGTTGTTCCTTCATTGACCAACCGAATCAAGAATGCTGTCAGCAACATCATTTCCAAGGAATGTTTAGTTGTCTCAAAAAATCTTAAAACCGGATTAGCTATCAGAACGGATAATCCCAATGAAGTCGGAAGCGACATGATTTCAACTTCAATAGGGGCTATAGATGATTATCAGGAAAACTGCCTGGTTATTGCTCTTTCCAGTGTTCTGACCTTTTCTCTTGTCAGTGAAAAGAGAGAATTTTTAGGCTGCTCATTCTTTCCCGGTCTTCTCTCAGCCAGTTCTCAGATGATTTCTGATTCAGCTTTGCTTACGGATATTGAGTTTTCTCATCCCAAGAAATATTTAGGAAAATCAACTAAAGAATCTATCAATTCCGGAGTCTTATTTGGCTACACCTCATTAATTGAAACCATGTCAGAGAGAATCGAGACTGAATTCGGAAAACCCTTGAAAAAGATAGTAACCGGCAAAGACAGCCGTCTAGTCTTTTCTCTTTTAAAAGATGGCTTCACTTATAATTCTGATCTGATTTTTGATGGACTATATAACATATATATAAAGAATAACTAGGTATTTATCATGAAAAGAAGAAATAATAATGTCTATGTGCTTGCAACTATTGCCATCATGAGTGCTGTAATGTTTATTTTTGGTTTCACACCTTTAGGCACGATTCAGACACCAGGCCTCACCATAACTCTTATGGGAATACCTGTTGCTATTATGGCCTGTGTCTTTGGACCCATCATGGGTTTAGTCAGTGGCGCAATCTGGGGATCAATTTCCTTAATTCAGGCTTTCACCGGAATGGATGCCATGGGAACATTGATTCTGACTTCAGAATATATTTCCTTTCCCCGAAAGATCTTAGGTTTGATCTGTATGTGTCTGATTGCCAGAATGTTGGCCGGTTTCTTAGCCGGACTTATTTTTGATGCCATCAAAAAGAAGGACAAGAAAGGTTATCTTGCCTCATTAGCTGCTTCCCTTTCCGTCTCCTTCTTTAACACTCTTTTCTTTATGACTCTTTTTTGTCTTTTCTTCTTCACTAGTAAAACCATCCAAGATAATTATGTTGCTTACTACATCGAACAAGGATTCAATGCCTCAAATCCGATAATCTTTGTTTTTGCAGTAATTGGTCTGAACTTCGTCATTGAATTAGCCGTCAATGGAATAGTCGGAAGTCTGGCTTCTTTTGCAATTTCAAAAGCCGCTACCCGAATGGGATTATATGATCCGTTCTTCCATTTTTTCCGAACAAAGAAAATCAGTGACAATAAAAATTCCCCTACAAAGTAAAAATACCTGACAAACATCTGGCTTAGTTTATTAGCCGAAAACATTTTAGTGTCTTCGAAATAAGAAAAAAAGATATTTTTGTCATAGAAAAAAAGGATAAAAATCACTTACTTTTCTCAGCAAAATAAACCATTTATCAAAGAAACAAGCTTTCAGGAAGACTTTTTTGGCAAAACAACCACGACAGGCAAAGATAACAGATTTCCGAGACTATATATAGTCTCCTTTTTAGCTTTTCCTCAACTGTCAACAAAAAATATTTAATCAGGACAAATGTCCCAAAAAAAGAAAATCGCTATATATATATTTTTAGTTATTTATATATATAAAATTACGAACTAAAAAAAGCCCTTAGTTATTGGGATTTTTGTGATTTTTACATAAGCAAAGTTTTATTTTTCACTTTTGATAAGGACTTTTGTCCATTTGAATATGGACTTTTCAGCCATTTGGTTGGTGCTTTTTGTCCTTTAAGGTGGTGACTCCAAACTCTAAAAAGGACCCCCTGTTTTTCATAGAATATTAGTGCTTAAAGAGAGAGACATCTTACGGAGGCACAGACATATGAAAAACACAAAATTAGGAGTTATCTTACCAGTCATCTTCGGAGCTGCTATCATTTCCACCGGTTTTGTTGCCTGGACCATCAACAACAATGCTCTCACCTCTTCAAGCCATGATTCCAACGTTCAGACTAAGCTTGCCAACGATACCACTGATGGTGGCCTCGTTATGACTTACGGTAGTGAGAAAGTTACTCCTACTCAGGTTGCCAAGCGTGTCTCTGTCGTCTTCGATCAGGAATCCAACAATGG
>JBAXZU010000120.1:0-5073 GCA_041670225.1 Bacilli bacterium
AGGAACGTAAATCATCCACATAGTTCCGCCTAAGGAGAAAGCTAAGGCTGATCCGACATCAGTGGCCAGAGAACTATCGGAGAAGGCTAGAGGAGTATCTTTGAAAATTGGGAAGGCAACTAAAAGGAAGACAAGATAAGTAATGACTATAACTATAGTTGAAATCATCAATATTCTCTGCTTCGAAAGTTTTTTGGTCATCAGAGGATAGAAGGCCTGACTGGCAAGCGTTCCGAACACATAGATGACTGATAGCATTGTGGCTACAAAGCCGCCTTTTAATCCGCCATAACCGAAAACCATATAGAAGTAATTTAAGCCGATACCAGTGAGCAATCCGGAAGCTAGATAGTAGAGGAACATGGCAATAACGACAAATAATAGCTGCTTATTCTTACCAACAATCTTAAATAAATCAAGGAAATGGGTCTGAGAGGAGACTTCTTCCTGCTTTGGATCTCTTTTCTTTTCTTTGCAGAAGAAGAAAACTAAAGCCTGACTGATTAAGAATAAGGCGGCAGTGATGATGCCGGTTGCAGCATAGATAGAAGCTGTGGAGAGAGAAGCGAACATGCCAGGGAGCAGGAACATCATAATATTCATGATGAAGGTTCCGATGGTAGTGGCGATGGTGACTGTAGTTGTCAGCTTGGTTCTTTCTTTCGGATCGTTTGTTAAGGCCGGAAGCATTGACCAGTAGCCAATATCATTGATGGTGAAGAATAAATCCCAAAGGAAATAGAAGACAATCATTGAAGCAACATAACCCCATCCAGTCGGACGGACAGTGAACATTAGGGCAACAACTAAGGCATTGCCGATGGCTCCGATAAGAATCCATGGCCGGAATTTGCCTAACTTAAAATGAACTTTTTCAATAATGAATCCCATGATAGGATCATTGAGTCCATCCCAGACTAAAGCAATCATCATAGCAATGGTGATGACAGACATCTGTGAGGTGTAGGTAGCAACATCAGAACTGAGGACGCCGCTGGTGATGGTGTACTGAAGAAGGAAGGTTCCCACTAAGGCATAGCAGGCGTCACGGAAAATACCGCTCCACGGATAAAGAATTCTTGTCAGCTTGGGGACGTTGTCGCCTTCAAAGGTTGAACGTTTTACTAATTTGTCAGTAATACTTTCTTTCATATAGGTCTCCTTATAAACCAAAATACAAAAGTATTGTAAGGGCTTACTGATTAAAAATAAAGAGTTTTAGAAACTATTGCTCAATTTTGAGTTTCCAAAATATAATAGTTAAAGTCATTAGCTAGAAAATTGTCTATTTCCTTTTTTACTGAAGAGGAAAGAACGGAAAGACGGCCTTGGTTTTTGATTAAAGGATCAACATACCTTTTCTTTGAACTGATTTTCAGGCCATTCTCTATTGGGTAAGGAGAAACAGAGATTGCGGAAATATTCCGGAAAGAAAGCCACATTTTATAGGCCTTTTCGTTTAATCTGATTTTAGTTATCACGGCCTGTTCGGTTAAATTCAGATCATTCTGAGATAAAACACCATCCTGTATAAACTGTTTTAAAAGCCGGGCTAGTCTTTCCATGGAATAGCGGTCTATATCAGCAACATAGACTTTGGAATTCTTCATCGACAGAACGAAGAATTGTTCAGCAGTTTCCAAATCCGAAAAAGAAAGCTCAGGTTGTCCTTCCTCATTTATGGTAATTGTCAGGTTATCATAAATATCTTTTATTTCTTTTAGTCCGGCAAATCCGAACTGTAAGGCATTTCCTAAGTTATATTCCAATCTATCAGCGGATAAACGGGGTTTTTCGTTGTCAGCAATCGGATATTGGTGACAGTCATCAATATCTGAAACCTTTAACTGATATTTCTTTCTTAGCTCGGTTATCCTTTGGGAATTGCTGATGATGGCAGAGGTATTCTCTTCTGTTGCTTGCTGACTCTGATAGTCTCCTTTGAGGAAGTCAATGACATGGGCAAAGCAGGGAGTAGCAATATCGTGATAGAGGGAACTGATGGTATCTTCAATTTTCTTAGTGAAATGATAGGTGATTAAAGCAACACCTAAGGAATGCTGATGCCGGGAATAATGGATGATGTTCTTAAACATCGGAAAGGAGGTATATTCTAATCCACAGTTCATTCCAACATCCTTCAGTCTTTCAAACTCTGGGACTGAGGAAAATTCCTGAATATATTCAGGTGTCTCAGGAGAGTAGATTTTCAGAAGAGAGTCAAAATCATTTTTGTACATAAAAATATTATATCCGAATCAGTATCGGAATACTGCTTATTTCTTTAATGCTGTTTCCTGGATAGGGCTAAAAGATATTTTTTCTTCGGAAGTTCTGAATAAGCGCTTGCAAATGAATTATAATATATCCATATATATGTTGTAAGGAGTTAATTATGGAGCAAAATAAGGTTAAGGAAGATAAGATCGGTTTAAGGATGTGGCTAGTGATTATTCTGATTGGCCTAGCTGGGCAATTTGCCTGGGCCATTGAGAACATGTATCTGAATACTTACATCACCTATCTTAATTTCACTGATCCGACTGGTGTAGGATTTGATTACAATACCTGTATTGCTATAACTACTGCTTTAAGTGCTATTACCGCAACACTGACAACCATCTTCATGGGATCACTCACTGATAAAATCGGTAAAAGAAAACTTTTTGTTTCTATCGGTTATATTGTCTGGGGTATAGCTACTGCCTCATTTGGTCTGCTTAATGTCAATTCAGCTAATGAACTGATTCCTATTGCTATGGCGGCTTCGATGGCTGCCATTATGGTAATTGTGATTGACTGTATTATGACTTTCTTTGGTTCAACTGCCAATGATGCGGCCTTCAATAGTTACATCACTGAGAACATTTCAAAAAAGAACAAGGCTAAAGCTGAAGGAGTTCTGTCTATTCTTCCATTGATTGCCATGTTAGCAATCTTTGTCGGACTTAACGGATTGACAACCAAGGCTGGCGGCAATAAGTGGGATATCTTCTTCTATATTATCGGAGCTTCTGTTTTAGTTGTCGGTATTATTTCTTTCTTCTTGATTCCTAAAGAGACAAATGTTAAGAATAATGAGAAACTTGGTGAGCTTCTCATTTATGGATTCAAACCTTCGACTATCAAAGAAAACAAAAAACTTTATCTCACTCTTTTAGTCTACTTTATTTATGCGGTTGCTAATCAGGTTTTCTTCCCTTATCTGATGGTCTATATTGAAAGAACCTGCGGTATTGATAATTCAGGTACTGGAGGATTACTGACTCCTTTTGCCATTGTTATGGCTATTGCCCTGCTGGGCGGTTCCTTAGGAAGTGTTGTCTTAGGAAATCTTGCTGATAAGAAAGGCAAGAGAAAGATGATTATTCCTTCTCTGCTGGTTTTTATGGCCGGTATTTTCCTAATGTTTTTTATTAATAAGATTGGTGATGATTCTTTCAAAACCGTCTATTGTTCTGTTTCAGCTTTGATTATGATTTTAGGATATGTCGGTGTTCCGACAATCATCAATTCCATGGTCAGAGAATTTATTCCTTCCGGAAAAGAAGGCTCCTTCATGGGTGTCAGAATGCTTTTTGTCGTGGCATTGCCAATGTGTATCGGACCATTTATCGGTTCAGCCTTGAATAATGCATATGGTGAAATGTATTCTGATCCGGAATATCCGCTGGTGACTTCACCTGTTCCTTCATCCTGGGCCTATATTGTTGCCGTGGCTATCCTGCTTTTAGCTTTTATTCCAGTTTTCTTCCTTATTAAAGAAATGAAGACTGGTGAGAAGAAGAACCAAGGACACATCTACTCAATTCCTGAAGATTCTCTGCCGAAAATTGATGATGTTCCTTTAAGCGAATATCCCCGAGTTAATCTGAAAAGGGATTCCTATCTTTGTCTGAACGGAAAATGGGATTTTGAGATGACTAAGTCAGCTGACTTACCAAAAGAATTCACTCAGAAAATTCTTGTTCCTTTTGCTGTTGAATCCAAAGCGTCCGGAATTGAAAAACTAGTTGAACCGGATGATTTCCTCTATTATCAAAGAAAAGTCGATATTCCGGAGGGATTTTCTAAGAACGGCGGCACCCTTTTACTTCACTTTGATGGTGTTGATCAGACCTGTGATGTTTATATCGATGGTCAGAAAATACTTTCACATGTAGGTGGATATACTAAATTCACAGTTGAAGTTCCTAATTCTGTCCAGGATAGTTTTCTTCTGACCTTGCGAGTTAAAGATGTTACCGATCAAAGCTATCATCAGCGAGGAAAGCAGCGTCTTGTCCCTAATGGTTGGTTCTACACTTCCTCAAGTGGCATATATTTCCCTGTCTGGATGGAATGCGTTCCGGAAAACTACATCCAGAATGTCTTTTTCACTCCTGATTATGATAATAGCTGTGTGAAAGTAAAAGTAATCACCGAAAAACAGGCCAAGGTTTGTATTTCCTTTGAAGAAATCAAAAAAGAAATTAATTCCAACGAGGAAGTAATGATTCCCTTAGAAAAAATGCATCCCTGGAATACTTTTGATCCTTATCTATATGATGTAGTCCTGAAAACCGATAATGATAGCGTAGCTTCCTATTTCGGTATCCGAAAGATTGAAATTAAGGAAAACGGAAAATATAAAGCGGTCTTCCTGAACGGAAAAAAGATTTTCCTTTCCGGACTGCTTGATCAGGGATATTTCTTTGTTTCGAACCTGACTCCTTTATCCTATACGGATTATCTTGCTGATATCAGAAATGCGAAGAATCTGGGATTCAATGTTCTGCGAAAACATATCAAGATTGAGGAAGATCTGTTCTATTATTATTGTGACAGGGAAGGTATGCTCCTGATTCAGGATTTCCCTTGTGGGGGAAAGCCATATAATTTCTTCCATACCATTTATCCTCGGGTTCTTGACTGCGTAAATGACTATAAATTGATTAAAAATTATAGATTCCTTTCCCGACAGGATGAAGAAGGACGAAAAGAATTTGATTCTGAGGCTGATCAATGGACTGATAGTCTGAATAATTATCCTAGTATTATCATCTATACAATCTTTAATGAAGGCTGGGGTGA
>JBAXZU010000121.1:0-4828 GCA_041670225.1 Bacilli bacterium
ATCAATGTTCTGTGTCACAATCATATCCAACTTTCCGGACTTTTCCAATTGGTAGAGATACTTATGGCAGGCATTAGGTTTCTTATCAGAAAAGATTATCTTTTCCCGATAGAATTTATAGAATTCCTCAGTCTCATTAAGAAAGAAACCATGAGAAACAATTATTTCAGGTGGATATTTATATTTTTGTTTATAGAGACCATCCTGGCTTCGGAAATCCGGTATTCCTGATTCCGTCGATACTCCAGCTCCACCAAAAAAGACAATATGATGAGATTCATCAATTAGCTTTTGAAGGACCTGACTATCTTCCAAGAGGGTTGACATGATTAATCTATATTCCAATCAGTAATGACTTGTCCATTACTGTCAGTAAAACTTCCACAGAGAATCATAATGAAATCAATCAAGGTTCCGATTCCAAAAACACCGCCAGTAAGCAGCCAGAGAATTCCAGTTCCGACTTTATTGGAATAGAAACGATGAATGCCGGCAATACCAATGAATCCAATAGCACAGAAAATTGTGGCTAAACCTCTGGACAGAGGGCTCTTATCAGTATTCGAAGAATTGACATTATTCTGATAAACGACATTAGGATTGGAAACAGGTGTTCCCTGATTATTCAGGTTAGCTCCACAGCTAGGGCAGTAAGCATCAGTCTCCTTAACTTCTTTTCCACATTTTGGACAAAACATAATTAATTTACCTCCGTAATATATTTTGATTTTTAATTAGACTAATAATGAATATAAGGCAGCTGGATGATCGACAAAGCACATAAGACAATCAGAAGGATGGTGACAGCAATCCATAAAACCTGGAGAATAGTAGAGACAATTCCGATGATATAGCCAGCTTTGCTGAAAGGCTCTTCCTTGTGATAGGTTTTTCCGACTACCCAAGCCACAATACTCAAAGCCAGACCAAAGCAAGGAATAATCAGAGAAATGCAGCCACAGATTAAGGAAACAAGTCCTTTTTCCCGCATAGATTCCTTCTGAGGATTGCTTCCGGAGAATTCCTGTTTGAAGAATTCAAATCCGGGAGTCGAATTTTTGGTTCCGCAGTTAGGGCAGAAAGAACAGCCATTAGGAAGTTGATTCCCGCACTTCTGACAATATTTGATTTCGTTATTCATAATTTTTATTCACTAATGTATTTCTACTGAATAGTTCCTCTGGCCAGAACAGCAAAATAACTAATAGTTAAAACAATAATGATGACACTAATCACAATGTTGATGATGCCTAAGATAAATCCGGCTTTAGCATAACTGTCCTTGGATTTTTCCTTAGAGCCTAAAACCATAGCAATAATAGCGGTAACGAGAGAAAAATAAGGAACAAAAAAAGAAGCAATGCCTAAAACCAAACTGGCAACGGCATTGGAAGAGTAATTCTTGATTTCTCCCTCAGCGGAGCCCTGATTCAAATCATTAGCAGTTCCGGAAGCATAATTTGGTGAATAAGAAGCTGACTTAGTATTTCTCAGATCATAACCACAGTTAGTACAAAATTGATCAGCAGCCGATACTTCACGGCCACAAGAAGGACAATATTCTTTAATTTCAGCCATACAAACAGCCTCCTTTATCAAGGATTAGGATAACACATTTTTTAGCTAATGTAGATAGTATTTTTACCTTAAAATCTAAATGGTAAAAATCTGAGACAAAAAGAAGACAAATCTGAGAAAAAGAAAAAGGGAAGGCATTTCTGCCTTCCCCATAATTCATAGAATTACTTTTCTAATCCGCCGTATCTTAAGATATCATGATATCTTTCTTCGGCATACTTAGCAGACTTGTTAAGAAGCTCTTCAGCATGATCAGGATTGACCTTGAATAACTGAGAGTATCTGGAAGAAGTCATAACGAAGTCACGATACTTGCTGAAATCAGGTTTGCTGACCATATTGAGAGGAGACTTGCCTTCAGCCTTGAGTCTTGGATCGAAGGTGAAGTTAAGGAAGTATCCAGATTCAGCAGCAAGCTTTTCCTGACCGATGGAGTTAGCTAATCCACCCTTGATACCATGGTTGGCGCAAGGAGCATAGCAGAGGATAAGGGAAGGTCCGTTGTAGGATTCAGCTTCCTGTAAAGCCTTGATGGCTAAGGCAGGATTGGAACCTAAGGAAACAGAAGCAACATAGACATGGTCATAGGCCATGGCCATTAAAGCAAGATTCTTCTTGGCTGTCTTTTTTCCGGAAGCAGCGAACTTGGCAATTTGTCCAGTAGGAGAAGACTTGGAAGCCTGGCCTCCGGTATTGGAGTATACTTCAGTATCAAGAACCAGAACATTGACATCATCCTCAGCAGCTAAGACATGATCTAATCCGCCGTAGCCGATATCATAAGACCAGCCATCACCACCAACGATCCAGACAGACTTATCAAGAAGATCATTCTTCATAGCTAAGAGAGCCTTGACATCAGTATTGGCAGAAGCTTCGATGAAGTGAATCATCTTAGGAAGGATAGTTCTGATATACTTCTTGTCCTTGATGTGGGCAAGATAATCATTTAAGACATCCTTGAGTTCGGCTTCGACCTTATCAATGTTTTCAGTGATGATTCTGCAGATTCTGCTTAACTTGGCATCAGTGGCAATTCTCATACCATAGCCGTATTCAGCATTATCTTCGAATAAGGAGTTGGCCCAGGCAATACCTTCGCCATTCTTATCAGTGACAAAAGGAGTTAAAGGAGTAGAACCATTGTAGATGGAAGAACATCCAGTAGCATTGGCAATGAGCATATCTCTGCCAAATAACTGAGTGGCTAAACGATAGTAAGGAGTTTCACCGCAGCCAGCGCAGGCACCGGAGATTTCCTGATATGGAGTATGGAAGCTGACTTCCTTGACGGTTCCGGCTGGATAATAACCAGTCTTGGCATCAATTTCCTTGTAAAGGATCTTAGCAGCTTCTTCATGAACGAACTGAGACTTAGCTTCTTCAAGCTTGAGGGCCTTAACCATGACCGGTTTGCCATTGGCATCCTTGACCATAGCACCATTTTCATCCTTCTTGGGCTTGCCAGGGCAGATGTTGACGCAAAGACCGCAGCCGACACAGTTCATTGGTGAAATCTGGATACGGAACTTAAGTCCGCTAACATTGGCTCCACCCATAGCTGGTAAAACTTCGGCTCTTTCGGATTCAGGAAGCTTAGCAATATCTTCATCGGTAAGAAGGAACGGACGGAGAGTGGCATGAGGACAGACAAAGGCACACTGGTTGCACTGGATGCAGTTATCCTTATCCCAGGCAGGGACTCTATCAGCGATAGCTCTCTGTTCCTGGAAAGTGACATTATTTCTCATAGTGCCATCTTCAAGCTCCCACTTCTTGAAAGTGGAAACGGGTAAATCATATCCGCCTAAATCGTTGATGATGGAAACATATTCATCCCAATAGGCATCACCGGTTAAGTTTCCGTTCTTGGAAACCGGAAGTTCAGCCCAGGCAGCATCAACAGTGACTTCTCTTAAGCCCTGAGTACCCTGATCAATGGCCTTGTAGTTGTTATCAACAATTTCCTGGCCCTTCTTGGCATAGGTCTTAGCAGCAAACTTCTTCATCCATTCACTGGCCTGATCATAAGGCATGATCTGCTGGTTAAGATAGAAGAAAGAAGCCTGAAGAATAGTATTAGTATGACGGCCCATACCAGTGGCAAGGGCGATCTTGTTGGCATCAATGACATAGAACTTAGCATGCTTGTCAGCTAAGGCCTTCTTCATACGGTTAGGCATGCTCTTGATAAGGGCAGCATCATCCATATCAGTGTTAAGAAGGAAAGTTCCGCCATCCTTAAGAGAGGAAACCATGTCAAACTTGAAGATATAGGAATCAAGTGAGCAGGAGACAAAGTCAGCATTCTCAACATAATAGGTTGAACGGATAGGAGTCTTACCAAATCTTAAATGAGATCTAGTGACACCACCGGCTTTTCTGGAGTCATAGGCGAAATAAGCCTGAGCATACTGATGAGTTTCATCACCGATGATCTTGATGGAAGACTTATTGGCGGAAACAGTTCCGTCAGAACCTAAACCATAGAATAAGCAGGAAGAATAATCATGGGCAACAATGTAGCTGTCATCACAGGGGATAGAAAGATGAGTAACATCATCTTCGATACCGACAGTGAAACCAGTCCAGGTTTTTTCAGCCTTAAGGAAGTCATAAACTGACTTGATGTGCTTAGGAGCAGTATCCTTAGAGGAGATACCATATCTTCCGCCGATAACCATGATATCGTTTCTGTTACCCTGCTTTAAGGCAGCGACAACATCGAGATATAAAGGTTCACCATTGGAACCAGGTTCCTTGGTTCTGTCAAGAACAGCAATCTTCTTAACGGAAGCAGGAATAGTAGCTAATAAATGCTTGTTGGAGAAAGGTCTGTAAAGATGAACCTTGACAAGACCGACTTTCTCACCCTTAGCGAGAAGATCATCAATAACTTCAATGGCAGTTTCAGTGACACTACCCATGGCAATGATGACTCTCTCAGCATTAGGATCACCATAATAGGTGAAAGGAGCATAAGGACGTCCAGTGGCTTCAGTAAGCTTCTGGAAGTATTCGCAGGCAATATCGACAACAGCATCAATGTGCTGGTTCTGAGCTTCTCTGCCCTGGAAAGTGATATCATCATTTTCAGCACCGCCACGAGTGACAGCATGTCCATGAGGATTAAGAGCTCTCTTCTTGAAGTTTTCAACAGCAGCTTCATCAAGCTGGCTCTTCCACCATTCATTGTTGACAAATTCAACATTCTGAATTTCATGTGAGGTTCTGAAACCATCAAAGAAAT
>JBAXZU010000122.1:0-4791 GCA_041670225.1 Bacilli bacterium
ATTCAGAAAAGGCCCCAACATGAATAGAAGTTACGGTATTAGGAATACTGATTTCAGCTAATGAGGTGCAATAGACAAACGCTGCGGTATTAATGTAAGTCAGATTTCTAGGAAGGGTGACATCAGTCAGGGAAGAACATCCTGAGAATAAGCTAGTGCTTAGGGTAGTTAAACTGTCTGAAATAACGACTGAGGTTAGAGAGGTACATCCAAAGAATGAAGCACCTCCAAGAGAAGTGATATTATCCGGAATGGTGATGGAAGTCAGCAAGGTACAGCCGGAGAAGGCTCTTGTACCAATAGAAGTTACTGGATGTTCGCCATTAATGCCATCATCATAGGAGGAGGGAATATCAATTTCGGTTACTTCTTCAGAACAATGCACAATGAGATAAGTATCTTCTTCAAAATTAAATGTCATTGTACCGTTGGAAATATAATTGTAGGTAGCTACATAAGTCGCTTCAGCGGTAACGCTTTGTATTTCAGGAGACCAGCCTTTAAAAGAATACGAAAAACAGGAATCTGCTTCTCTGGTCGGATCATTTCCGTTATAAGATGGCATAGTCCCATATTCCCATTCAGTTGACTGAAGGATAGTTCCGTCATAGTTTTTGAAAATGACCGAGTAAGAAATAACTGTTGAGGGTTCGGAAGTGGATGATGAAGTACTTTCGGATGTAATAGCAGAAATTTGACTATCCGGCGAATATGTCGATGAAAGTGGATGGCATGAAGTTACCGCAAAAGCCAAAATAGTCATGACGTAAATCAGAACATTCCTTTTGTTTTTCATAAGTTAATCCTCTTAATTGCTGTTATTATATTGCTATTATATATAAAAAAACAAGTTTTTGTATTTTTTGGAAACAATCAGATAATTCTTTGAAAAAAATTTTAAAAAAATTATTACATAGATAAATTAAGAAATCAGCAAAACACATCAGTTGTTGATTTTTATATCTAAGTTTACGTTTGTTTATTTATTTTTTACGTTTTTCGTGTTTGTGGCTGAAATTTAGTGCTACAATATTTTCAGCTAAAGAGTGTGAGGAGAATTTTATGAAATTTCAACATGGTATTTCTATTCTTATGGCAATTCTGATGGTTTCAAGTCTTTCAGCGTGCTCATCCGGTATGAAAAATCCGCTTGACCCAAATAATCCGACAGAAATAAAGGTCTGGAATTATTACAATTCCGATCAGCTTACAGCTTTTAATAAATTGGTTACCGATTTCAATTCATCGGTTGGCTTTAAGCAGGGCATTGTCGTTACTTCTGAAAGTCAGGGCAATGTTGATACTTTAGCCGATAATCTAATCGATTCTGTTAATGGTGAAATCGGAAGTGATCCGGTTCCTAACATTGCGTCTATTTATTCAGAAACTGCCTATATCCTTAATAAGAAAGATATCTTGCTTTCATTTGATGATTATTTCACTACCGATGAATTGAACAAGTATATTCCTGGATTTATTGAAGAAGGAAGACTAGTTGAAAATGGTCCGCTAAAGATTCTTCCGGTTTCTAAGTCAACTGAGGTTTTTGCTGTCAATAAAACTTACTGGGCTCCGTTTGAGGAAGCAACCGGAAATTCAATTGATGATATTACCGATATTGAAGCTTTAGTAAAGATTGCTGGAGAGTATTATGAGTGGAGTGATGGTCTGACTCCTGATGTTCCTGAAGATGGAAAATGTCTCTATGGAAGAGATTCCATGGCTAACTATATCTTTATTGGAATGCAGCAGTTAGGGCATCAGCTTTTCACCGTCAAGGGTGATAAGCCGACAACTGATTTTGATAAAGCCTCATTCAGAAAACTGTGGGATAATTTCTACATCCCTTATATTAATGGTTATTTTGGATCAAAAGGAAAATTCGGATCGGATGACTTAAGTTCTGGCTATACTATCTGTCTGACTGGATCTAGTTCCGGAGCCAATTATTTCCCAACTAAGATCACTACTTCTGGCGATGAGACACAGGCTGTTGAATTCACTATCAAGAAACCCTTATGCTTCAAGGACAGTCTTAATGTTGCTGTTCAGCAAGGAGCAGGATATAGTGTCATTAAAGGAACTGAGGCTGAAAACTATGCTTCGGTTGTTTTCCTGAAATGGCTGACGGAATCAGATCGTAATCTGGAATTCTCAGTTTTATCAGGCTATTCTCCTGTCACTAAGGAAGCCAACAATGAAGATACCATTAAGGAAAGCTTCAAAACCGGAGAAACCAGTGCAAAGAAAACCAATATTTATAATTCGCTTTTGGTTAGTTCTCAAGTTTACAACCAATGGGATACTTTTACTACCAAACCTTTTGAAAAAAGTAAGGCTGTAAGATCATCTTTGGACTCAGTTCTTCTCAATATTGCTAAGGCTGATAGGGCTAGTGTAATTGCAGCTATCGAAGGTGGAGCTTCCCGTTCTGAAGCGGTCAGTCAATATACTACTGATGATTATTTTGACCAATGGTATGCTTCCTTTAAAACTGAAATTGAAGGAATTATTAATTCGGCGGTGAGTGAATAACTGATGAAAAAGAAGAATAAAGGCCATTCCCTCTTTGCGAATATTATCATTCCTTTTCTACTGATTGTTTTTCTTCAGTCAGGCATCTTTTTCTGTATCACTTATTTTGGTGGTGTTGCTCAGACCTTGAATAACAACGCGGAAAATGTCTTGAAGGAAAATGTCAGCAATAAAAAGAATGATATTGATTCAATCTTTTCAACCAGATGGTCTGATCTTTCTTCTGAGGTGACAATTCTCAATGAAACCTATGAGCAGATCAATCAGGAATTAGACACTGATTTTTCTTCTTCTTTTGAATCTCAGCGTACTTTTCTTAATGACTCAACGGAATCCCTTATCAGGATACTACGAAGAAATTTAGTTAATGGTGCATATGTTATTTTAAATAATTCCGAGCAATATCAGTCTCTTGAAGATGAAGATGAGTGCTTTTATGGATTATGTATCCGCGATTATTCTCAGACAGCATCTTATAGCGGAACAAGTGATTTGTTACTGAAAGTATCCAACACTGATTATTCAAATCCTAATGTTATTGCCTATGATAGCAGTCATCAGAGCCGTTACATATTCAATAAAGAAAATACCGGGGATTATTTCTATAACCCAATAAATCAGGCCTTTAAACATCCGACCACAAATTATGATAATCTTGGTTATTTCAGCACTACTCATGACATCAATAATGATTCTAGTCAGAATGTCGTTTCTTATACCGTTCCTTTAATAAGCAACGGTCATCCTTATGGAGTTTTAGGCATAGAATTGACCATCCCTTATTTAAAGACTTTGCTTCCGGAATCTTCGGTTTATAAGAAAAATACTAGCTGTTTTGTACTTGTTCATACTGTTGATGGCTCGGAAAATTATGAGGTTCTTTCTTATAGTGGTGGCGTTTATGAGCCAGCATTCGGAAACGATACTTCATTTACTATCAGTAAGGAAGATAATGACATTATCAGCTGTATGGGAAGTTTAAATGATATTGATTTGAGAGGATATTCTTTAAATATTGATATCTATAAAAACAATACGCCTTTTTCCAATGAAAAGATTCAAATAATCGGTTTTGTTTCATCTACGGAATTATATAGTCTTTCCGCTAATGTCCGTAATCAGTTATTAGTTACATCAGTAATAATAATTCTGATCAGTTCAGCAGCAGTTTTTGTTGTCTGTAAATTTATTACCAATCCAATCAATAAGCTTTCCAAAAAAGTCCAATCCATGGATGTCAAAGGATCATCCAGTCTTGACCGAGTCAATATTACTGAAATCGATAATCTTGTTGATTCCATTAAAGGTCTGAGTGAAAGAGTTAATCAGAATAAAGTCCGAACAGAGTTCTTCTCGAGGATGAGTCATGATATGCGAACTCCAATGAATGCAGTTATCGGTTTCTCCTCGCTGGAATTACTGGAGAACGCCTCTAATGAGGAACTGAGAGATAATCTTAGTAAGATTCATTCTTCCGGAACCTATCTTTTAGGATTAATCAATGAACTGCTGGATATCACCAAAATTGAATCTGAGAAACTCACTTTGCAGCTGAAGCCAAGAAATGCAACGGAAGTCTTTAACGAAGTAAATAACATCATTTCCGAGATAGCTAAAGTCAAAGGGGTGAATTATCTTACCAATCTTCCAAATGAACCCTGTCTTGTCATGTTGGATGCTCAGAGATTGAATCAGGTAGTAATGAATATTCTCTCAAATGCGGTTAAGTTTACCCCAGTCGGAAAGAATGTCGCCTATTCGGTCATGAAAGTTGAAAAAGATGATGAGTTTATTAATTATGACATTGTCATAAAAGATGAAGGCTGCGGAATGTCTGAAGGATTCATGAAGAAGATGTATGAGCCTTTCTCCCAGGAAAGCCAGGGAAATGGTGGAACCGGATTGGGTTTGGCAATTGCCAGACAGTTAGTTCTGATCATGGGCGGAACCATCAATTGTACTAGCCATAAGGATCAGGGAACCACCTTTGAAATCAATCTTTCCTTTACACCAGTCAAGGAAATTCCTGCCGAAGATGCCTTAGAAAATGGTACTATTCTCAGCAAAAATGATGATGAATGCCTTAAAGGAAAACGTATTCTTCTTTGCGAGGATCAGCCTCTGAATGCTCAGATTGCAACCCGTCTTCTTACAAGAAAGGGAATTATTGTTGAGACAGCTGAGAATGGTCAGGTGGGCTATGAAAAGTTCGCTGCCAGTGCTGAATCTTATTATGATCTGATTCTGATGGATATC
>JBAXZU010000123.1:0-4745 GCA_041670225.1 Bacilli bacterium
TAATGTTCAAGGCAAAGTGAGTCATTCTCTTCATTTCCGCCAAAGAGGAAACGGAGTTTATATCCACCGAGAAGATTATGATCCATTAAGGCTTTAACAGCAAAAAGGCAGGCTAAACCGGGGCCCTTGTCATCACAGGTTCCTCTTCCGTACATGACATCATCTTCGATAGTTAAGGCAAAAGGATTCTTTGTCCAATTCTTGCTGACTACTGGAACTACATCACTATGGGCATAGATATCAAGGACTTTATCTCCTTGGCCATAGGTTAGTTCGGTAAGATAATTATCACAGCGATTGACAGTGAATCCGAGTTCTTTTCCTAATACTGCAACAAAATTCAAAGCCTCCTCAACGCCATTTCCAAAAGGATGTTCTTTGGTGGCAGTAGACTTGTCTAAAACCGAATCAATGGCAACAAAATCTTTAAGGGTTTCTAATGCCTTTGAATAATATGGCTTGACCATTTCACGATAATCAGTTTCGTTCATGGACATTGGTTTGAAGTTTTCTTTCATGTGCTCCTCCTAATAATATTTTTTTAGCTCTTCTATTTTATTACAACATAAAAACTTTTCAAAGAAATATGGTAAATATTGGTAAAATCAGAAAAAAATTAAAGATTATTAAAATTCTTAAAGCCAAAGGCGCGGGCTAATCCCTTGAGAACCAGATTTTCATCATAGAGTATGGTATCAGCGGTGATTGATAAGAGCTGTTGCCTGATAAATTTTGAATTTCCACCGGTAAGGAGGATTGTTGCCTTTTCCATAGAGTATTCATGCTTAATGATTTCAATCATTTTGGAAATCATAGCTGCTTGTCCGTTGATGGCTCCTGAAGAAATAGCTTCTCTGGTGATAAGTGAAACCAATGGCGGATTCTCAGTCAAGGGGTTTTCACCTAAAAGAGAGGTGTCCTGGGAGAGAATCTTAGGGAATGAGAAGAGGCCAGGAATAATCTGACCGCCCAGAAACTTGTTTTCCTGATCGAGGACGAGAATTTTTGTTGCTGTCCCTAAATCAATAATTATTAAACCTTGGAGATTATTAAAAGAGACTAAGTCGCAGAATAAGTCGGCACCAAGGTAGTCGATATTATTAATCTGGTAGTTTTCCTTGATTACGAAGTCTTTCATTTCCTTAGCCGAAAGAAAATAATTCGTTATTTTGGATGATAATAATTTTTGCTTAATAAATTCCCCGATTTCCTTGTTGACACAGGCAATGTAAACTTCAATTTCCGGATAGCTGTAAATAGTTTCTGTCAGATATTCTAAGAGCTCTTTTTTATCTGAAACTGAGATTTTTTGTGTTTTTCGGATAGAGGAAAAGTCAGTGATTATGAAATCACAGGCAGTGTTTCCGATATCCAAAAATAAATAAGTTTTGTTTTTCATTAATATTAGAATCCATAAAACGATGAAATTGCCACCGTTTTGGTATTTCCTTTCTCATTATAGAGTGAAAACTGAAGTAATCCAAGCAGATCATGCCTTTCTTTGACTGAATCAAAGGAAGAGGTTGTCCCTGTATCTAAGTAAGCATCACAGAGTACTGTGGAAGAAGAATAACGATTTATCGGAAAATATGCTGTGAAGTGGTAAAAATCCTGTTCCTGATTATCTAATCGTTTTAGATGGAGGAGTGAACTTTCAGTCTTCCAGGGAAGGGTATATTCAACTGAAATCCTGTAGTAGTTTCCTTTGGCTGAGAGATCTTCAATTGTGTTGATGGTATTTGAATCCGTATATTCCGTTTTGGTAATAGCTCCAACGGTGATTTTAGATGACATACCGTAAAAAGTTTCACTTGCTAAATCAGTATCCGTTAATCTGGTATAAGTTCCTCTGACTAATGGATGACCATTATTTCCGCATCCTAAAAGAAGGAAACTAAGCAAGAATAATTGAAAATATTTTGCGATTTGAAATCTTTTTTTCATCCTTATAATTATAAAACATTGGCCAATATTTATAAACCAAAAGTCAAATCGAAAGTTATTGTTCCTTCTTCATCGGTTCTCCTATATGGAATTGAAAGATAATTGAGGTTACTCAGTACTTCTTTGTTGGGAAATCCATAACTATTGTCTTCACCGCAGGAGATAATAGCTGTTTTTGGTTGTACGTAGTCTAAAAACTCTAAACAGCTTGAGGTTTTTGAACCATGATGTCCTAATATTAATAGGTCGGCTGTTGTCTCGGGATAGGAAGAAATAATCTTTTTCTCGATAGTAATGGGAGCATCACCCATAACTAATATTTTCACATCTTTAATTGAAAAATCGTAAACCCCACTAGTAGAATTTGTATCAGAACTAAGCTGGAAAGTATTGAGATTTGTCATTTGAAATTCTTCAAAGGAAATAACGTTATTTTCTTTGTCCGAATAATCCGAAGAATAATAGATGTTGTTTATAGGAAAATTCTCTTTTAGTGAGGCTAAAGCACCATAATGGTCGTAATCAAGGTGTGAGATAATCACTCCGTTCAATCCTGTGATTTTTCTTTTGTGAAAATACGGAATCAAGCAATTCTTAGCTAAGTCGTTTTTCACTTCTCCGCCAGTATCAATCAGAATGTTTTCCTTGCCATATCTGATTAGGGTTGCTGAACCTTGGTTTACATCGATAGCGGAAACTTCATAATGAGGTAGGAAGTCAGGAACAAAGTTTAAGGAAAAGATGAAAGAAAGAATTATTAGTAATCCTTGGCTCTCTTTCTTGAAATTATAATTTTTCAGTATCATTATCATTAACAAAAGTGAATAGAAAATGATAGTTAATATTAGCGATGGCATTCCTGATGGTAGAAAGAGATGTATTTTAGATGCCTCATTAGCTAAGAAGAGGAATGAAAAAACTAAAGTATTTAGAATGATTCCCACAAAGGGGAGAAGGATAACTAAGATAGAAAAAAGGAAAATGAGATGAGATAAAGGAATCAATAAAACTTGCAGGAGAATTCCTAGTGGGTAAAGCCCATACTGAGTATAGAGTCGGAATGGGAAAAAAAAGAGAAGCAGTAGGCCTAAAAACTCAAGTGAGGATTTTAGCCCCTCACTTTTGTTTTTACTGAAAATCCTAAGGTAAAACAAAAACGGAAATGAATAATAGAAACTTGGGGAGAGAAGAGAATAAGGCTCGATTATCAGCATGATCAGGGCGTTGATTGATAAAAGATTCAGGGAGGATAATCGGTGTTTTGAATGCAAGTTGATTTCTTTTAGAAGATAAAGAAGGAAAAGTCTTCGTATTGTATATCTAAATGAAGAGAGAAAAAGGAAAAAGACAAGAAAGATCAGAAATATCAGGTTGCAATCTTTTTGATATTTCTTTTTTATCCATTTCTGAATATTGCCGAAAAGAAATGTTAGGTGGAAGCCAGAGACAGCAAGCATTGATGAAATTCCTAATTCGGAAATATATCCATAAGAGGAGGAATCAAGGGACTCACCAAAAAGAAGAGAGTCCGCGATATTACGTGAGTCGTCATTAAGATAGGAGTATGAATAATCTTTAATAAACTTAAAATTAAAATTTGTATTAAAGATAACATTCTTTGTCTTGATATAAAGTTGGTTAAATGTTCCTTGTGTTTTAAGATAGTCTTTGAATGAGAAACCTGACTCGTAATGATTTAACGAAAGTTCTTCGGCCTGACCTGAAAAACTCACGATTGAAAAAAGGCCAAGACTATTTTCCTTCTCATAAACATAATAGGTTCCTTTTATTGTCCAGAGGAGAAAATAATTATCTTTTTTCCTGATTACTAGCCCTAAGTGATTTTCAAATTGTCCGGAATATTTTGGAAATAGCAGAATGATCAGGACCGCTAGGAGTGTGACTGCAAGCCCAATAACTATTTCTTTTTTCTTCTTTTTAAAAAGAAAAAGATAAGCCGATAAAGGAATTAATAATAAAAGCAAAAAATATGAATAAATAGAGGCTAACAAACCTATTAAAAAGAAAAGGAAAACAGTAAAAAATAACATTAATAGAGAGTTATTTTATTTTTGACTTTGCTAAAGGTAGCTTCACCGATGCCTTTAACATTCATAATTTCTTCAATGGCGGTGAAGTCACCATTTTCAGTTCGATAGGTAATGAGACTATTAGCCTGGGATTCAGTAAAACCAATATTCTTCAGTTCGCTGACTTCAGCCTGATTGATATTGACTTTGGAAATAGTTGTCTCGGAACAACTTGATCCGCTTTCGGAAATAGGCGGAATATAGAAAGAGGTGTGGGTGGAAATAAAAAGATTTTCATTATAAGCCTTTTCGTCTGCTTTGGCGGTAATTCCGCCAGCCTGAAGAATTAGATCACCTAAGGTGTTGGTTGTCATAATGTAGTAATCGCCAGGATGGTTTACTTCGCCGCTGATGTTGACTTTGACATTGTTTTCGTCATCAACCAAAGAGGTTGAATAACCATTAACGCTGTTTCCGTCTGTCAGCTTAGCATTCTCAACTGCCGTAAGTGCAAAAAGACCTACAATCGTCACAATCAGACCAATGATAATAGTTTTTAACATAATCTATTACCTCCTCATAGTATATTGGCTATGAGATGGTCAAAATGACAATTGTAGGTCGCTTATTTACAAAAAAAGTAATTAATCGCCGATGCTATCAATCTTTAACTCGTAAGGCTTCTTGGCGTTGACGGTGACAACATCACCAACGGAATGACCTAAGACAGCTAAAGCAACCGGACAGGTGTTGGAGATCTTTCCAGCAAGA
>JBAXZU010000124.1:0-4699 GCA_041670225.1 Bacilli bacterium
AAAGGGTCCCCGTTCCGTCATGGTCACCATGGGAAGAAGAGGAGCCTATTACTTCAGTGAAGACGGACATGTCTATCACTGCTCCAACGCCCACGGAACTCAGGTTTCTGCAGTCGGTGCCGGTGATTCCTCCATTGCTGGATTCATCAAAGGTATGGCTGAAGGAAAATCAATTGAGGATACCCTCAGATATTCGATGGCTGCCGGCGGTGCAACTGCCTTCAGCGAACACTTAGGTTCTTATAAGCTCTGGAAGAGTCTTCTCTCTCAGATTGAAGTCACTAAGATTAAGTAAAGAAATAAAAAATGACTATCGGCCAAGTACAATCAATGGCTGGTAGTCATTTTATTTTACGTGAAGATCGGCTGAGATCTGATCAAAGCTCAGAATCTGAGCTTCTTCTTTCAATTGAATAGTATTGCTGACTCCCTTTCCCTTCTCAACAACCAAGCGGTCAGCCTTATTCGGATTGCGGGTGATATACCCACCTTTTCTTTTAATCATTGTCGCCAGAAGCCTGATTTTATCAAGTCGGTAAGAAAGCATCTTATAATCAAAATAGAAGGCTTTCTTCGCAAAATTGCTGTCATAATCGGATAAAACCGGTGAAATTTTGTCTAAGGAGATAAACATCTGATCTATCTTCTCATTAAGAGCTTTCTTCCTAGCCTTCTGAACTCTTCTCTGTTCCAGGACTTTAACAAAGTCAGCGGAAGTACATAAAGGTTCCGGATAGATCTGAATCATCTGTGGAACGGAAATTGAATTTTCATTAAGGATTCCTCTCAGGACTTCCATCGTCATAAAGGCATCATCATCACTCCGATGAAAAGTAGAAGGCTCAATCTTATACTGATTAATCAGAGTATCAAGTCCGTTAGGATTTTTATTTTGGTGAATGATCTTCTCTAAGAGCTGAATATCGTAGAAGCGGAAGTTAAATACCGGAAGGTTGTATCTTTTGCAGGTATAGGCTAGATAGGAAACATCCTGAGTAACCGCAAAACCAAAAGCCAAAGTATCCGGAGTCTCCAATAATTTTTTTATCTCCTCATAATAAGTCGGAAAGGTATGACAGGAGGTGAAACGGAAAAGAGGATAGGCCAGACGGATTCCGTTACCATGAGCGGCATCACCCAACCTAAAAGGTGCATCCGGATTCATCAGGGTGTCTTTCTTCTTGATAATATTGAAGTTTTCGTCAGTCTTTACATAACCAAAGGAACAGATTTTTCCTTCACCTTTAAGACAATTAGAGCACTCGCAGTCAAAGAATACATAATTCATACTAAGATATTGTCTACCATTTCCGCCTGATTTACAAGTTTACTCTTTTCAAGTTACCGATTAATTTCTGATTTTGAATAAAATAGCCTAGATTCAATGAATATTCGGACCTGATTAAGTCTTATTCTGAAGCCTGTTGCTTTTAATAATCAGTATTTTTAAGAATATTCTAAAATATCTGTCTTTAAAAAAACACCGAATCGCACTCAAAAAATAAATTTGTTTAGTTTCATAAGATCTAACAATTATCTAGGATCATTCTCATGCTCGGAAATAATCTTCTTAGCCTTATTTATGCCTGCAATAGTATTAGTTTTAAACTGACTAGGTGTACTACCATAATTCTTTTTGAAAGTTTCAGAAAAATAACTCGGATTATCAAATCCGACCTCATAACAGATACTCACAATTGACTTATCAGTATTCAGTAAGAAATAAATGCTTTTATCTAAACGGAAATCATTGAGATATCCAATTGGTGAACGATGCAGTTCTTTATTGAATACTTTACAGCACTGACTCTTACAGACATTGCCTTCCCGGGCAATGTCATCAAGAGTGATTTTTTCTTTAAAATGATCCTGAATAAATCCGACCATTTTCTTCAGAATATCAATATTCTGATCCGATGATTTTTTCTGATTGGAAGAGATATTCTCAAAATATAGTCCAACAATCTGGAAGATATTGCCTAAAGCATAAACCGGATAAGCCAGATTATTCGGTAAATCATAGATTTTCTGTACCAACTCACAAATCTGATTATTCCAACTGATTTCAGGTTTCAGATGAATATAGCTTACACCATTTCCTTCAAAAAAAGGATAGATGTATTTATCATTGAAAGCACCATTAATTGATAAAACCAAAGGATTGAATAATAAACAGATGTAATAACATTCTTTATGATCTTCACTATATCCATAATGGATTTTCTTAGGATTAATGAAGATTCCTTCTCCCTTAGTCAAATGAACAACAGTTCCTTCAATGTAGTAATCCATTTCTCCCGAAAGAATAATTACAATTTCAATATCCATATGCCAATGGGCTGGAGCCCGAAAATTGAAAAGCGAAAGGTTTCCTTTCCTGACATAAAGCTGATAGTTTTCGGTCGTATACTGAACTTTCTCCAATGAGTCATCGTTCAGAACCAGTAGTTGTTTACCCATCTTATTTTGTTATATGTTCATTGTCCTTACATATCAATTATATAACAAATATATAATTTTGTTATATATCAATAAATTATTACCACTTTTTAAATTTCTAATCAATAGGTAAAATATAGACTCAGGAAGAGTTCATAGAAAATGGGTGTAATAAATGAAATATCAGTAGCAGTTCTTGACGAAAACAAGAATGATGCTAACACTATCAAAAACTTACTCTGCCAGTTTCAGATTGAAAAAGGCATTACATTTAAAATCCGTGTTTTTAATAAATGCATAGATTTTCTAAAAGCCCGGACCATTTTTGACTTTGTTTTCCTGGAAACCGAGTTTCAAGACCATAACGGTCTTCAAATCATTAAAAAAATCTGTAAAAAGAAAATAAATCAGACGCTCTTTTGCTTTGAAACCAAATCCAGTGAGTATGCTATTGCCAGCTACTCCCAGAATGTTTCCCGTTATCTTTTAAAACCCATAACTGCCAATAGTCTTTTTGAAGCCTTGGAAGGAATGATCAAACAATATCAAAGAAATCTAAGTAATTATTTGTTTTATCTGACTGATGCTCAGTATGACTGTGTGGTATTATTTAAGCGAAGGTGGAAAAAAGATTGTGCATTCTATGAAAGAAAGAATTAAGAATGGTGAGCTGTTCAGTGACAACTGTGAGGGAATGCCTAAAGAAAGAGCCAAAGCAAAATCTTTAATGCGTGCCTACAACAGAACTGGTTCATCAAAATTAGGAATAATACATCGTTTTTCACTGATGAAGAAAATTTTCGGAAGAAAAACCTTAGCCTGGATTGAACCACCTTTCTATTTTTGCTACGGAAAACATATAAAAATCGGTGATTATTGTTATTTAAATGTCAATTGTTCGTTCATTGATGACGGAGAAATTGAGATTGGTGATCATACGGAGTTTGGACCTAATGTAGTCATAGCCACAGTCAGTCATCCAATAAATCCGGATTACCGTCCTTTAATGTATGCCGAAAAAGTAACTATCGGCAAAAACTGCTGGATAGGAGCTTCTGTGACTATTCTTCCAGGTGTGACTATCGGCAATAATTCTGTTATCGGAGCTGGATCCGTTGTCACTAAAGATATTCCAGATAATGTGATTGCCTATGGAAATCCCTGTAAAGTCATCCGCCCATTCAATGACAATGACTTAAAAACCTACAATAAGAATAAACCCATTGATAAAGAAGACATTGAAACCATGTTAAAATGGGAGAAAGAACATCATTAATGGAAGCAAAAATCAGAAATTTCCTACCTAAAGACCGAGAAAGACTTAAGGCTATTTGTAAAGAAACAGCCTGGGATGATTATAAAAAAGATTCGAATAAATTAGAAACCGTTCCAATAATGTTTTTAGATTATTTCATGGATTACGAAAGTAATTTGATTTTTGTTGCTATCAATGAAAAAGATGAAGCTATCGGATATATCGAATGTGCCTCTTCCTATCATGATTTTATAAAAATAAATAAACAGGTTTATTTTCCCCTATTAAAGAAAATAGATAAAAGTCAGATACGTTTCATAAAAACTTTTTTCTTGCTTTATTTTTAATCAAAAAGAATTCTGTCCATCTGCATATCAATATCACTGAAGAATACCAGCATCAAGGAATTGGAAAAAGACTGATTAATCAATTAGTTGAAGCTTTAAAAGCTAAAGACATTCATTCTTTGTCAGTCTGTGCCATCAGCCGTAACTCAGTTGGATATAAATTTTACTCACATTACGGATTTAAAGAGATATTTAGATACGGAAGAAATATAGTACCATTAAATATAAAGTTTTAAAAACCAACGTAAATTATTTTGTAAAAGTTGTTTAATAAAAAAATTGACTGCTAATCCACTATTCATTAATTAGGTGGTTAGTCAGTCTTTTTTATTTGTAAAAAATTAAATATATTTTTCATTTAAATCACTAAATAGAAAAAAGAATATCGTGAGCATTAACCAACTTAAACAAGTAGTATTTTCCTTAAGTAAACAAATATGAGACAAGAACGATAATTCAATACAAGAAAATTACAACTCCTTTAAAAAGTGATAAAATAGTGATTAGTTTAATAAGGATTATTTGTTAAATAATTAACATAGCAACAAAGGAAAAAATATGGAAAACTTAGATTTATTAAAAAAGAAAATTGATGACTTCACTTCCGAAAGAGACTGGGATGAGTTACATACTCCAGCAAAATGCGCAATATCACTAT
>JBAXZU010000125.1:0-4656 GCA_041670225.1 Bacilli bacterium
ACAGCAACACTTTGGTTTATCCTTCTCATATTATTCTCATTTGCTTCAAACGAACTTTGATAAAAACGATTGTCTCAGCCAACATCTACCAAATATTTACCTATGTAAAGAATAAAGCTTTCAAAGGTAAAAATGTTTCAGGAATGCTGTTATATGCCAAGACTGACGAACAAAAAGCACCTGATTCAGTTTATTTAATGAGTGGAAACAAAATCAGCGTCAAGACTTTAGATTTGAGTTCCGATTTCAAAAGCATATCCAAGCAACTCAATATGATTGCTGACCTATTTATTAGTCAATAAAACATGATAAGCCGTAACAATAGTGATTTTTTCAGAAAAACATAAGCATAAATATGGGTTATCAGAAATAGAGAATTCAGAATCTGATGTTGGTTTTAATAGTTCCATCAAAAAAAGGAATAATTTCCTGTTACAGAAACTGTTCCTTGACTAAAATGAATTTGTTGGGAAAGTGAGTCTTTACAAGGCCTTGGCGGCAGCTGAAGTAGAAGCAATCTTGATGACAACGTTTCCGGTAACAGCGAAAGAAGCTTGGAAAGTGTATTCGCCAGAATCAGGATCTTCAGTGGCTTGCTTATCAATAGTGATGACGTTATCAACATAGGTGACAACCCAGAAAGATTCTCCGTAATCATCAGTTACTGTAAAGCCTAAAGTAGAATCTTTTTCATAAGTGATGCCGTTAGCTGTGAGATCTTTATATTTATAATCTTTGACTGTGAATTCATCAGCATCACTGACCTTGGCTAAGACAGAAAATTTCACCGTCGTGTCTTTTGTGGCTAAGGCTTTAGCATTGGCTTCGGTATCACTAACACAGATCTTGATATCTCCGTTTACAGTAAAGGACTTCTGGAAGCCATACTCTCCGGTATCAGGGTCTTCATCAGCCTGTTGATTGATGATTTGATTTTCGCCCATAGTGGCATAAATCCAGAAAGAGTTCCCGGAATCGTTAGCAACTGTAAAGAAGAGGGTGGAACCGGATTTGTATTCTGTGGCTTTAGTCAAATCAGTAAAATTGTTGTCTTTAACGATATAGTCATCAGAGGAAGTAACAGCAAGAACTGAATAATTGTCTTTGGCATCTTCATCTTTCTTGAAAGAAGCAACAATCTTCACATCTGAATCAGGCATGATGAATTGGCCTTGGATGGCATCGAATGTGACAGTAGTATCTAAATCATTATCGTTTGAGTCAGTGAGCTTGATTTTATCAATATTGTATCCGGAAGATGGCTTTATTTTAAAGCTAGCAGTCTCTCCTGAAGTAGCAGTGGAACCACTGGTCATCTCTAAAGAGCCGTTTGCAGAATCGGCAATGGTGATATTTCTCTGCTGACCGACTTTAAATGAAATGGTGGCTTTACTGATTCCTTCCGGCATAGTGAAATGAAGATATCTTGTGGATATGGCAGTGGAGAAATCAATGTAATTCTCTCCGTTGATGTATCCGCCAATAAGCAGATAACCTTCCTCAAGAACTGGCAGGACATCAAAAGTATTATTAGGGGCAATGTTAGTAATAGCGTTTCTATAATCTATCGAATCATAAATGGAAGCAGAGGTGACATGACTAGTGGATGATACCTCGATAGTTGGATTAAGAGAGATGGCAATGTCAACGGAAACATCGGAATCAGGCATGATAAAGGAAACTACACCATTGCTATTCTCTAAAATGTTTTCTTCTAAAACATTCGATAGGGAAACACTACTCACATAGCATCCGTTTTTAGCAAATAACCATATTCTTACAGTATCGGATTCTAGTCCGTTATCAGGAATAGTGGATTCCTCTTTATTGATATAATCCTCATCTAAGCCGGTGTAGGAGATATTATGGTAATTATGAATCAATCCGGATACTTTAACTTTGACATTACCGATTAGGTTCTGGCCATTAGGTCTGACCTTTAAGGCAAAGACTCCATCGCTTTCTTTTGAATAATAAACTCCGCCAGCACTATCACTGGTGATTTCCGTATAATCATTGGTTCCTATGGCATAGGAAATGGAAGTGATCTTAAATCCTGAAGCCGTCATAAAAAAACAATCAATGTAGTCATATTTCTCTCGGCTATCAATTCCATATAGGGAAACATTCGGACTATCGACTAACTCAATTGAATAGCCATCCTCTTTTAGATGCTGTTGGGTAGAATAACAAGCAACGATGTCGACATCTTCTTTAGGCATCGGGAAGGTAACATCGACTTTGTTAGAAAAGGTGACACCATCAGAAAAAGCCGGTTTGTAGTTAACGCCATTGACGTTGATATAGATATGGTCTAAATGTTTTGACTCAGTAGTGAATCCGTTACTGAGGATAGTTCCGGCATCGAGAGTTAGGGTAACCTCTTCATTGCCTTTAAAATGATCATCTGCTTTGACAGTGTTCTCAATAGTGAAGAAATCTTCAGAAAGGTTTTGTATGGTTTTAATGCTGTATTTGGTTTCCTGACTAGTTGAAGAACTGATAGGATTACTGGAAGAGATCTTTTCAGAACTAGAAGTCGAATCATTAACTGAGGAAGAAGAATTATTGATGCCACATGATCCCAATAAAGTCAAAGAAAGAACTGAAGCTAACAAAAACTGTTTTTTCATGTTTATATTTTCCTTTTTAATCTTGAGAAATCGAATTAGCCACGTATTCTGGTAATTCGGTAGTTCCAACATTGGAGAAGGAGATGACTACTGTGCCAATATCGGTAAGGCCCGTAGAATACTCAAACGTGCTAGTAATGACCGGAAGTATATTATCATCAAGAGAAACTGAAATCCCCGTTGCTCCTAAGGTATAGAGATCAAAGCGCGCAAGTTTCGGCTCTAAAGCATCAAAGAGGCAATAAGCTAACGACGAGGGAACTGTATAAGTCGAATCTCTATTTAAGGTAAAGAAATCCATAGAAGGAGCGGTATCCATTAATTCATCATCATAAGAGACTCTTTCCTGGGCTTTCTTAAATAAGTATCTATCAGAATCATAGATATAAGCAGAGAAAACATCAGTGGCATCGTTCTGTAAAAGATAATCCCCATCGGAGAGACCGGGAATTGAAGAAAACAAGTCTTGGTCAACAAAGATTTTCTCGCCTTGAAAATACAGCTTCCATTTACGGCTACTGATGAGATTCATGCTTCCGCCTTTTATTGATAAAGCCATGGTGTAATTCTTGCCACTTAGTTTTTCAAAAGCGGATTTTAATTTGGTTTTGTCAGTGCCATCGTCTTCATAAGGCTGTCTTTCAGTAAACTCAAATTCTCCGGTTTCTTCAAATTCCAAAGCGAAAGAAAAAGCATAAGTTTCCTTGGCCTTGTATTTAAGTTCAATTTTCGAGGCGTCAGCTCCTAAGAAGGAGATAGTTGAATATTCCAATTCCCGGTCTTGGAAGGAAGAGACATCTAAGCCAAAGAAAGTTACTAAATACCTGGAAAAGGAAACAGGAATGTTATAATCGCCTTCATCATTCAAGTTCAGATTATTCTCATCCAACACTTCAAAAGGATTGGAATAGACAGAATCATAATAAGCTCCATTTGAGAAGCGATAGTCATTGATTACATTGTTCTTACTGTTGAGTCCTTCTTTGTATAGAAGACCTTTGGAATCTCTTGAGAAGAATTCAAAAGGGGTTCCGTTATCAACAATCTCCTGATGGGAATCAAAAGCTAAATCTCTTGATGCAAAAATCTGTTTATTGGTTGTGCTAATAAGCACAATCTCTTTAGCAACACTAGATGAGAAAGAAGAGTTTGAAGCAATGTAGGTCATTTTGGCCTTAAAGCCTTCTTTTAGCTTAATCAGCCCTTTAGTGACTTTGGTTGTCTTTTCCCCACTGGATGAGGGCTGTTCACTGCTCGTAAATGAAGAAGCGTTTTCAGTAAAATTACTATTGGAGCCACATCCTGAAAGAAATAGAAGGGGAATACAAGAAACTAAGATAAATTTGCTTTTCATAAAAATGGCCTTTCACATATTTAAAATTTAATCAAAAACAAAACTCTTTTATTATACAAAATTCAATTTTATTTTTGTGAACTTTTTTCAAAAACTACTTTCCAATTATTAAAAAATTGAATAAAAAAACGAGTTTTTATTTCTTATGATGATGCTGAAGCGGAATGCATATCGTATACAATCGGCATATATTACGCCAGCAAAAAAACAATTGCTTGAGATATCACAGATATATTGCTGGCACTATATATTTGCTATGTGCTTTAATACAAAGCTGGTCTTAAAAAATGAGGGATTCACACCACATTGAGACTGCAGCTGTGTGTGATTTGTATTATCAAAAAACACTAAATCAGGAGATTAAATATAAACTTTTACAGGACATTTAAAAAGGCTGCTTTTGCTACTTCAAAGGAAAGGTCAAAAGGGAAACCTTCACAAGTATATATGGAAGTATTCGATAAAATGGGTATTTTAAAAAATAAGGAAAACTTAAAAACAGGTTGACTGGACATTAAACATAGAATCAAAAGACATATAAATATTAGAGAAGGATAAACTAAAGTGTTGCTGAACAGCCGTAAACGTCCGATCTTCTGAGCATAATGCCGGATGAGAATATCTTTTCCCTGTTTTCAGATAGGAATTCTTGGAAGTTCTCCTTGTCTG
>JBAXZU010000126.1:0-4582 GCA_041670225.1 Bacilli bacterium
AAATATAATCAGCGGAACGGCACTGATAAGTGTCAAAGACCAGCTCATAGAAAACATAAAGACAAAAGACAAAGTTCCAAGGACCAATAAATCAGTCATGAATATAAATCCTTCGGAAAGCAGCTGTTTGATAGTCTGAAGATCTTGAGTGAAATAGCTGAGAAGACCGCCAACTTTCTTATCTTTAAAATAATTTAATGAAAGTGTCTGGATATGTTCGTACATTTCCTTTCTCATATCACGTTCAATATAGGCAGCAATATGGGCAGCAAAAAAACGCCATCCGATTCTTCCTAAAAAGATTATCATGGCGATGACGCTGATTGAAAGCATCACCGAAAGAAAACTTTGGGCAAAGAAAGGAACATTCAGACTTTCTAAAGCAGCATTGCTGGTTCCAGAAAGAAAAGCCTGACTGGCTTCGCTGTCTTGCAGAATATTGACGACATATCCGTTAATCTGAGGCAAAAGCAGCTGAATAACATCAACGGCAATATCAAAAATAAAAACGGCTAAGATAAGATACCAGTATTTTAAATAGTATTTATTAATATATTTACCAAATATCATAATTTCCTCGAAAATTACGCCTTACGGATTACTTGAGTTACTTCTCCTTCAAGATCATAAACAAAGGCATTTACGATTTTTGCTTCAACCAAATCACCGTTATTCAAGGGAATCTTGCTATATAAAGAAAGTTTTCCATCAATATCATCAGGTGCATAAATGTTATTTACGCAGGAATAAGTGAAGGTTTCAGGATCGTAGCCAGTAACCAAGCATTTGTAAGTTTTGCCAAGGCGTTTCTTATTAAGGGCATAACTTACTTTCTTCTGTTCTTTCATTACCGCTTTATAGCGTTGCTGTTTAACTTCTTCATCAATCTGATCTTTGAACTTTTCACCAGGGGTTCCTTCTTCAGACGAATAGGTGAAGCAGCCAAGATGATCAAATTTAATTGTCTTAATCATTTTCAGCAATTCCTGGAAATCCTCTTCGGTCTCGCCCGGGAAACCAACCATGACTGTTGTTCGGATGATACTTTCAGGAACTTCCTTACGGAAACGGGCAATCAGATCAATGATTTCCTGTTCAGTTCCTCTACGTCCCATTCTTTTCAGAACATGGTCAGCAAAATGCTGAACCGGTAAATCAAAATAGGGAGTTAAATTTGAATCACTAGCAAATAATTCAATCAGACTATCCTCCACCTCATCGGGATAGAGATACATCAGCTTAACAAAATCAAAGCCTTTATGTGCAATGATTTCCTTAACCAAAGCAGTAAGATTAGTATTGATATCTCTTCCATACATACTGGTATCCTGAGAAATGACAGTCAAAGAACGGATTCCATCATTTTCGAGAAGACCGATTTCAGTTTTAAGAGTATCAAAATCGACTGATTTGAATCTGCCTCTGATATAAGGTATTGCACAGAAAGTACAGAAATTATTGCAGCCATCACTGATTCTCAGATAAGCTTCCCTTTTGGGTGAAATAAAAACTCTTTTGGTAGGATCAATATGTCCGGAAAGAATCCGGTCATTAATCATAGCCTGAAGCATTTGTCCGAAACGGGGATAATCCTCAAGCGGAATCCAAAGTGCGACTTCAGGAATTTCCTTCTTGAGTTCTTCCAGATAACGGGTGGCCAGACATCCAGTAACCACTACCGGCTTTTCAAACTGAACCATTTCTAAAATTGCATCAATTGATTCCTTTTTGGCAGAATCAATAAATCCGCAAGTATTAATGATGATGATATCCGCCAACATCGGGTCAGAAACAGTTTCAAAGCCGTTTGTTTTAAGATAAGCAAGAATTTCTTCTAAGTCAACCTGATTTTTGGCACATCCAAGAGATACAATTCCAACGTTCATATAAAAAGCCTCCAAAATTGTAAGAATATTATATTACTAATATTAATAAATTTATATATTATAAGTGCTTTCAGTTCAAAACAACGGATTAATCAACAGGATTTTCTTCGTTATCTTTGACCGGACGTCCATTATCGTCATAATTATCAGCGGCTTTTTTCTTTGACTCAGGATCAATAAGAATAATTTTTGAAAGTAAAGCCTTAGCTTTCTCACCAGCTTTCGGCTTACTTTTTGATTTTTCCAGATAGTCTTCAACAATTGCCGGCAGATAAGTCTTAAATTTCTTCTTGGTCAAGGATAGTTTTTCTTTCTGTTCATCAACAAATTCGTTATAGTTGGTAACCAATCCGGAAGAACGGACAAACTGCTGAACCTTGCCAAAGACATTCAGAGAGTGACAGAAATCTAAAAGCAGCAAACCATATACCACCCCAAAGAAGAAAATAGAAACAACGCGAACAGTTCCATCCTCAAATCCCATAACGTATTTTGTGACAACGTCAGCAAATGAATAAACATAAGGATTTATCAAATAGTAATAAATAATGGCAACTACAAACCAAATAATGTCAAAAACCGGACAGATAACACCCATAATGTTACCTTTCATATTGGAATAATCCCATAACTTGACTTTAAAGCCTTTTACAAAGATTACACCAGCAATGAATTCCAAAACAATCAGGCTTAAGCCCATTATTGCAATAGGAATCAAATCATAGATGTTTGGTCCCCATTTCATATTGACGCCAAAAAGATCGCCATTAGGATTATAAAAATAACATCCTTCTTTAAGTGGGAAATATGCCAAAAGAATCCAACAGAAAGTAAACATAATCATCAGACCAAAGCCATATAAAGGAAGCCAAGGTCCTTTTAGAAATCCAGGGTTAACCCATTTTTTGGCAGAAAAGAAGCGACGAAAGAGAACCTCAATCAAATAGCCAACCATCGAGCCAGTCAAAAACAGGAATAGATAAAGCAGGAATAACTGACTAATAGAAAGATTAGTTCCACTAAAGATATTTATCGCTAAAAACATAAGTGAACACCCCCCAAATTGTCTAAATATGATAACATATATTTAGACTGAATTTAAGGGAGATGAATGAAATGGATAAAACAAATAACAAAAAAATAATTTTCTTAGGAACTCCAGATATTTCTGCTTTTCTTTTGGAAGGAATGGTAAAGGCTGGATTTAACATTGTCGGTGTCATAACCAAGGAAGATAAAGTCAGGGGCCGAAACAATGATATTGAGCCATCTCCGGTTGCCAAAAAAGCAGTAGAATTAGGTCTTAGAGTCCATAAGCCCCATCGATTAAACACAGATTTTAAATTTATCAAAGAATTAAAACCGGATTTGCTTCTGACTTTTGCTTATGGTCAGATGATATCCGATGAAATATTAGGATTAGGAACTTGCAAGCCCCTTAATCTTCACGCTTCTCTTCTCCCCAAATACCGTGGTGCTGCCCCTATTCAATATGCTTTGAAAAATGGTGATTCCTTAACTGGCGTTTCATTAATGGAAATGGTTCATGAAATGGATGCTGGCGATGTATTTTCGGTTATAAATATTGAGATTTCACCAGATGACAACTTCACTTCCCTTTCACAAAAGGTTGCCCAGACCTCTCTTGATTTAGTCATAAGAGATCTGCCCCTGTTTTTTGAAGGAAAACTTAATCCTACCATTCAGGATTCCTCCCTGGTCAGCAAATGTCCAACCATTAAGAAGGAAGAGGAAAAGCTTTCATTAGAAGAAACAAATACCGATTTTGTTAACCATGTCCGATCCATAAGCTACTTACCAGGTGCTTATTTATATAACGGAAATGAAATCATCAAGATTTATAAAGCCCAAAGTCTCAATGAAACTGTTGACCATGAATTAGGTTCACTCATTAAAATTGGGAAAAAGACTTTAGCACTTCAGCTGGCACATGGTCAGGTTTCCCTGTTAGAACTTCAGCGACCAGGCAAAAAGAGGATGACCGCTTCCGATTTTCTCAATGGTGTGAAGAATCTTGAAGAAATCAGGCTGAAATAACAATGACCAAAACCAATGTAATGCGGTTATTAGATGCTAAAGGAATTAAATATGAAGCCAAAGAATACGACCCTAAAAAAGCTGTCAGTGCTTTGGAAGTCGCATCTTTTCTTCACGAATCGGTTTCGGTTGTCTTTAAGACTTTGGTCACAGTCAGCAAATCCAAAGAGCATTACGTTTTCGTCATTCCGGCCGACAAAGAACTTAACTTAAAGAAAGCGGCCAAAGCCGCCGAAGAAAAGAACATTGAAATGATTCCTCAGAAAGATCTCCTTCCTCTGACTGGATATATCCATGGCGGATGTTCGCCTATTGGACAAAAAAAGCAGTTCAGGACTTTCGTTGATGAATCTGCACTCCTTTATGATTATTTCTATATCTCTGGGGGAAAACTAGGAACCCAAGTGAAAATAAGTCCGGCTGATTTGGAATCAATGATTGGTTGTATTTTTGTCTCATTAACCGATTAAAAAAGCCAACAAAAAAACGATACTCGGACTGTAATAAATCCAAGTATCGTTTTTATTTACTTAAACCAGAAAGGATAATCGTAGATGATGATAGAGATAATGTCTAAGAGCCAAAGAACGGTTCCACCGACAATAATCCAAAGAATTCCGAGAAGAATCTCTAATCCG
>JBAXZU010000127.1:0-4537 GCA_041670225.1 Bacilli bacterium
AGGTAGACGCACAGGATTTAAAATCCTGCGAGCTAATCACTCATGCCGGTTCGATTCCGGCCCCGGGCACCAATGTCAGTAACCATTGAGGTGAGCAAATTGCTCACCTTTTTTATTTAAAAATTTCTTACTGACAAAGTATTTTTTGTTACTTTCTTTTCTTTTACCTTATAATAGAGAAAATCAGGAGCAGAACCAATGAACACACATGAATCTGAAGAAGACTATCTCGAGCGAATACTGATGTTACAGGAGCAGGGTAATTCTGCCGTCCATGCTATTGATATTGCAACTTCTATGTCTTTCTCAAAGCCTAGTGTTTCCATTGCTTTGAAGAAACTTGAAGAAAAGGGATATGTTCATATCAACGAACATCAGGTACTGACTCTGACTGAAGAAGGCATGAATATTGCCAGCAAGATTTATGAACGTCATCAGGTAATTGGCTCTTTTCTGATTTCCTTAGGTGTTGATAAGGATACTGCTTATTCCGATGCCTGCAAGATCGAACACGACCTTTCCGATAAGACCTTCACTGCTTTGAAGAAACATTACGAAGAAGATAAGAAAAACAGCCATCATTGATTTACTCATTGATTGCTCAGTAAGTTAAAAACGATTAAAAACATGCGTATCGAACCAGCGCTTTCTAGCGGAAAGTGCTTTTATTTTGCTTGAAATCCCAAATTATCCATTTGTCTATGATATAATTTTTCCGCTTTTTTTAAATGAATGATTTTTTAATAACGTTGATTACAGTGGCTGGTGTTCTCCTTTTTGTCATACCCGGCTTTCTATTAGTTAAATTCAAAGCCGTTGCTGAGAATCATATCAAGTCTTTTTCCAAGGTTCTGATGATGGTCTGTCAGCCGGTTTTGACTTTCTATTCTTTTCAAAAGGTCACATATTCTGCTAGCAATACTTATTTAATAGGTATGACCTTCCTGATGGCACTGCTCTTGATGCTGATAGTGATGCTTGTTATGGCATTTATTTTAAGAAAACATTTTGTTAATGTCACTAATAGGGTTTTATGTGTTTCCTCTGCTTTCGGGAATGTGGCATTCTTAGGTGTTCCGATCATTGAAGCCTTGCTTCCTGACTATACGCAAGGTGCTATGATCTGTACTACCTTTTTGACGGTAATGAATATTCTGGGCTGGTCGTTAGCCAGTTATCTGATTACGCAGGATAAGAAATATATCAGCATTAAGAAAATAATCCTGAATCCGGCCACTATCGGTTTTTTGGTTTCTTTGATTTTCTATTTCTGCGACTTCCATTTAGCTACTATCCCTTATGTTGGTTCAACGATTGATAGTTCCTTGATGATCTTGGCTAAGATGTCAACGGCGTTATGTATGATCATTCTTGGTATGCGGTTAGCAACCATCAATTTAAAAACCCTCTTCTGCACCTTCCAGAATTATGTCGCGGTCATTATCAAACAGCTGATTATTCCTTTTATAGTTTTTGGAATACTTTATGCTATTCCTTTAGATAACGACTTTAAGATTACCTTTGTGGTTCTGGCTAGTGCTCCGATTGCGGCCGTAGTTCAGAATTTCACGGAAATGATTAACCAGGGACAGGAAAGTGCTGCTGATATGGTAATCCTAGGAACAATCCTAAGCATTATCACGGTACCAGTAGTTTCTTTAGTTCTTTAAAGACCAATTAAAAACTGGCGACTTGTATTTTCATTCAAAAGCAAATAGTTTTACTTCAATAAGAAATCTTTGATGTCATTAGCTGGTTTTTGGCCATTGGTCTCATTGAGTATTTCATGTCTCATATGAGGATAAATGATTAAGGTAACATCTTTGACACCTAAACTGTCATACATCTTCTTTAGGGAAATAGGTCCTTTAGAACAGTTACCTACGGGGTCTTCACTTCCCGAGACAATCAGAATCTTTTCTTTAGGGCTGATGTTTTTAAGGTACTTCTTTTTATAGAGGGTGTTCATGCCTTTGAAGAATTCATGATAGAAGCCGCAAGTATTGATATGACCGCAATAAGGATCAGCTATATAATTCTTGACGTTCTCTTCATTATAGGAGAGCCAATCCAAATCAGTCTTTCGATTCTTAATGCTTTTAGCATAGCCTCCTAAGGCCAAATTCTGCATAAAGCGGGAGGGCTTATTCCAGTTGCTTGGATGAGTTGTTGCTTTAGCTAAGAGGTTAGCAACGGAATATAACATCTTATTTGGACCGTTTGAACCCATGATGATGGCTTTATCAACGGTATCAGGATAATGTTCCAGATAGGACTGAACATAGAAGGAACCCATGGAATGGCCCATCAGATAAACGGGTAAACCGAATTTCCGTAGTTCTTTAATTTCTTTATTCAAAGCGGTCAAAGTCAAATCCCAGGCTCCTACAAATGATTTCTGCTGGTCCTTAGGATCACTGACATTGAGTCCCTGTCCGAAATGATCGAGGACATAGACATCAATTCCATCTTGATTGAGGAATTTTGCAAACTTCTCATATCTTTCGGAATGCTCATCCATGCCGGTGATAATGACTAAGAAGGCTTTTTCATTCTCCACTTCATAGTGGTTTCCTTTTAAAGAATACTGCTCATTAATCTTGATATTGACAATTCCCATGGCTCCTACCTCTTTCTATTAATATAAACCAAATAAAAGAAGAAGACCACTTCATTCAAGTCTTCTTTGTCAGAGCTTGAGGGTTGTATATAGGAACAGTTTTATAATAAGGACATAAGTTATAAATTTAAGCTAGGATTGAATACAAAAAAAATTAGATGAAACTGGCCTTGTGATTTATTAGAATAGTGTTTTAAAACAGTTATGGTTTTATTCAAGTACCAAAGGTAAAGGATGGATGTATGAAGAAAGAAAAAATAATCGAATTTGTTTCTTTTGGTTTAGCTCTCATCTGCTTGATTGTCGGAGCCTCTTTCCATGGATATCGCTTAGATAGCAAAAATCAGGAAAGGTATCAGTTAGGTGTCGATATGGGCATCTCAATTATAGCTTTATGTGTCCTTTTTTTGGTGTTTGGAATTACCATTCTCATTCTTCTTCACAAAAACAAAAAAGAGCTGATGTGGCCGTTAATGAAAGTTTATTCCGGATCGTTCATTCTTTTCACAGTCATTTGGGGTTATATGTTAAATGGTGGAATAGGATACATGTATGAATTGACCTGCCTTTCTAACCTCTTAGCTGGATTACTTTTGATTCTTAATGGCATCTTCTATCAGAAAAAGATATTCGGTTTCTTATTTATTTTAGTATTAGCTTGTATTCTGCCAGTCTTTTTAGTCACCGTAGTCTGTTCAATAGCTGGCTTAGCTAGTTTTAATTTCAGCGGCGGCTTTTTCTTTATGCATGCAATCAACCCATTGATTGTTCTTGCTTTCTTTGCTTTTACAAATCCATTCACAGACAAAAAAGAAAACCTAATCAGTATTTTTACAGCTCCTCTTCCTATTCTTCTTTATCTGCTGTTTGATTTGATCCGCTATTATGTCGTAGGTGAATTAGTATACGGATTGATTCCAACTGAATATTTATTTCCGTGGGTGATTATTCTAATTGCCTTAGGTGTTTATATCCTCTTAGCTTCATTAGGATGGGGATTATTATCATTAAGGCAAGGAATCTTTAATCTAAGGAACAGACATACCAAGGCAATTGAGTAGTTATTTCTTGTTTAATTTAGATTATTAAATTTTTCTAATTATGTCTTAGACCAAAAGACAAATATTTTTAATCGTCATTGACCATTGCTTGTGCTTTAAGTGCTATAATTCCCACTGATGAAAGTGATTAAAAATAATATGGACCAGAAAATGCCAGAGAAGAATGAAACTATCGAAGAAAAAATCGATGGTGTTTTAAATAAAATCCGTCCTTTTCTTCAAAGAGAAGGCGGAGACATTCAGTTAGAGCGTTTTGATGAGAAAACCGGAGTTTGCTATGTCGATATGGTCGGAGCCTGCTCTGGCTGCATTTTGGCAGCCAGTGATGTCTCTGATTCCGTTCAGGTGATGCTGATGGATGAGATTCCCCAAATCACGAAAGTGGAACTGGTTCCACCTAAAGAAACCACTGAACAAGGATTTGAAGATCTTTTAAAACGTCTTCAGGAACAGCAGCAGGCTGACATGGAAATGGATAAAATCAATAAAGAAAAAGCTGCTGAAGCTAAGACGGACAATACTGAAGAAAAGAAATAAATTTTTTTCTAAAAACCAAAAAATAAAATAAGGGGGGGCTAAAAGGCCTCCTTTTTTGAAACGGGTTTTAAGTTCAATCTAGATACTTCAGTAGAAGTGCAAATATTTTTTAGAAATATCTTTGGTTTTGATAACTCATATTAGTTTCATGTGTTAAAATTGACACGAGGTAAATTACAATGTCAGATAAAAATTTTATTGTTGAGACTTCGGCACATCATATTCATGTCTGCCAAGCTACTTTGGATGCTTTGATGGGTCAGAAAGATGCTAAGCTCGGAGTTAAGAAGATGCTCTCTCAGCCTGGTATGTTTGCTTC
>JBAXZU010000128.1:0-4533 GCA_041670225.1 Bacilli bacterium
CATGCCTAGCAATGGTTTAATACCGGCTTTAGGAAGTGATGGAGTAAGCTGGGGCATTGTCATCGCCATTGTAATCATCATTATTTTCCAGATTGTGCTTAATCATACCACTTTCGGATTCGAGCTTCGTCTTACCGGTTCCAACAAATATGCGGCTCAGTATGCCGGTATGAATCAAAGCAAAAACATCATTTTGGCTTTGACGCTGTCAGGAGCCGTTGCTGGATTAGCCGGTGTTATGTTCTATTCTCAGAGCGGAAATCCAACTAGATTCCTCTGGGATAGTTCCTCCAATACTTTATTAGGTGATGGCTTCAGTGGGATCTCAGTAGCCTTAATCGCTCAGTGTTCGCCAATCGGCTGCATTCTCTCCTCGATCCTTCTCACTTACATTCAGTCCTGTCAAACCGCTTTAAAGGGTGTCTCCAACTCCTACAACATCCATTACACCGAATTGATCATTTCCATCATTATTTATGTCGCTTCCTTCTCCTCTTTCTTCAATTATCTCTTCGTCAACAGCAACAACCGCAAGCAGATTCTCCGTGAACAGCAAATGTTATCTACCGCAACTCCTGAATCCGGAAGTAAGAAACCTTTATATCTGAGCCCTGAATTTAGTCAGCAACAGCATCTAATACGTACCCAAAGATATAAACTGCTGACTAAGGGTCTTCTAAGAGGAGGTAAATAATCATGCAAATCGAATTTTTGCCCACGGACTGGGGAAGTCTAGTCTTCTATCTCATCATCTTCATTGTCGGATTCGTTCTTGGCGCTTATGGCGGTATGTTCTCCGAATCCTCAGGTATCATTAACATCGCTTTGGAAGGATCTATGGTAGTAGGCGGATATTCCGGTATTGTCTTCATCAATGTCATCTCCAGCCACTTCAGTGACTTAGAAATCACCTTGACGACAATGCAGGTGGAAGGCTATTACTTATTGGCTTCCTTGATAGCAATCGTAGCCGGTATGCTTTTCTCCTTTCTCTTGTCGATAGTCTCAATTAGGTTAAAAGCCGATCAGACAATTGTCGGTACAGCCATGAACTCCGTTGCTATCGCTGTCTGCGCCATCATCAATACCTTCGTCACTAAAAAGGACAGCGTCGAAATCAGAAACGATAGCTTCTCATCTCAGTTGAGTTTTGCTTCCGACAACGAATTCCTCTCCTCAGCGTTCTCCGGTATCCATATCGGTGTCATCATTGGAATACTGGCTATCATTATTCTTTGGGTGGTCATCAAACAAACCAGATTCGGTTTACGTCTAAGAGCCTGCGGTGAAAACCCGGCTGCCGCTGATGCCGTTGGCATCAACGTCAATAAGATGCGTTATATCGGTACCATGATTGGTTCAGCTGCCGCTTCCTTAGGCGGTTTCATTATCTTCTCCTGTATGAGAACTGGTATCTGGACTATCGATGCTTTAGGTTATGGTTTCTTAGTCCTGGCCATTGAAATCTTCGGTAACTGGAAACCGGGTACCATTACCTTAGCGGCTATCTTCTTTGCTTTCTTCTTCGCTTTTGCACCTACCTTCACCGCTTTGTTATCTAACTACTCCTTACCGAAATCACTGCTGACAATCAAGCCTTTCTACTATATGCTTCCTTATCTCTTAGCCTTCCTCTCTTTGATCATCTTCTCCAAAAAGAGCCATGCTCCTAAGGCTGAGGGCATTCCTTACGATAAGGGCGCCAGATAGCTTAATTAAAAGACCTCTTGGACTAAATCCAAGAGGCTTTTTTTAATCGCTTTCTTTGCTGACTTTCTTCTTTATTTCCTTAACGACATTAGGAAGCAGGGGCTTATTGAATTCAATATAAGATCCTTCACCTTCTACTTCCCTGAGGGTCAGGCTTTGACCGTTATAGGTAAGTTTCGTCTTGATTTTCTTTTCAATCTTACCAATCAGGAACCCGGCAAACATGAAGTCGTTGAGGCAGGACTTCTCATTCTTCCAGACTTTTACTAATTCGCCTTCCTTCAAAAGAACATTGATAGGTCGGATGATCTTATTGTCTTTCCTGACTTTAGGAGCCCCTTTGTGGACAAGACTGGAGGGTTTATAGGTTTTACCTTCATCAGTAGAGATAAGACGGAAACGGAGAATGTTGTTGAAGTCCAGGTTCTCGTTAGGAGCATTGAAGTAATAATCCTTCTGATAAATGGATTTCTCTTTGTTGCCGAAACGTTTTAAATATTCAATGACTTTGCTGCTGTCAGTATGAATTTCTTCTTTAGTCATATATAAGTCGCCAGCTCTTAATTCACCAAAACTCATATCATTGTTTAAAACAATGTCCGCATTCTTTCTCGATGGAAGAATAGTAGTCAAATAAGCATTGACGATGTATTTGAAATAAAGATTAATGGTAAAGACATTGTCAGCACTGGTAAGCTTGGCATCACGGATGATTCTTCTTAAGAACAGGGATTTTGGATTGCCATCAATGAAATTAGTAACTAACGGGAAGCCTTTAAGTTCATTTAGGAGCAAAGGATCAAGAGCATAGATTCCTTCAACAATGATGACATCATATTTGCTGCCATCAATGATGTGATGGGAAGGTACCTGTTCTGAGATAACCTTGGAATAAAGCTTAGCCTTTACTTTCTTGCCTTTGAGAAGAAGCTTCAAGTCCTCACTGGCTTCTTTCAAGTCGTAGACACTGGGCTCATCAAAGTTCAGTTTCTGCCATTCTTTGGCAAGACCGGATATAAATAACGGTACATCCTTAGCATGGAGAAGATCGCGGACTTTCAGTTCAATTGCCTTTAAGATTTCCGGAGAGAACTTCTTATCAAAGGGGACATTGTAAATGATTTTCTTAATCCGGCTTTCAATCTCTTTGATGTTGGTCAAGGAATTATTAAAATAATTCAGATTGACTTTGTTAGGAATAATGCCAGATAGACCAAAATCATATTGATCCAAGGATAAAACCACCGCTTTATGTTTATTTTGATTCAAGAGGCCTCTTAAATAATTAGCCGCAAAGCTTTTACCAGAAGATGAGGCACCCGAAATAAGAACAACCGCTTTGGGTTGAGATTCCTCAATCTCTTCGATAAGATCAAGATTAGCGTAACCAAACTTGATCAAGTGGTGGAAAACAAAACTCATGCTATTTGTTTAACCTCAAAGTAATCCAATTCATGAAACTGGCAGCGGAATTGTAGAAGAGACGGCCAATTGAGAAAGTAGATGAATCATTAAGCGTCAAATCGCGGGTCAGCCAATCATGGACATTAGTGATGCCTTTAGAATAAGTAAGCTGGTCAATCAAGACCAGCACCAGCATCAAAGCAAAAATGATTATTGCCATTATAACAATTTTGCTGACACTTCCAGCAAATCTTCCTAGGAAACCTTTTCCATTTTCACCAAAGATAGTGGTTCCGTCTTTCTTGGAGCAAATCGCTTTAATGATAAAGAAAGTCAAAAAGAAAAACAGCAAGACAAAGAAGCCGATAAGGGTCCAGAAAGAAAAAGAGGATCCTAATGCTGAGCTGACGGTTTTATCCAAGACTGTGGCTCTCGTAATGAACATTGACTGAAAGAAAGTCGGGAACTTCAGTTCGGTTAAAGCCGTTGACATCAAGCTTTGATTCGTGTCGCTTGTCATATCGGTTGTCAAAACAGTTGTGAAAGACGAAGTAGTAGGTAACTTTGAAGCAAAGAAACTAGTTAAGGTATCAGTTCCAAAAGAAGTGGACATCACCACTCTTGCTAAAGGAACACCGCCAAAGTAACCGACTAAGCAGCCACCCAAAAAAGCAAACCTTCCGACACCGTGTTTACCAAAGCCTTTAATGAAACCCCAGAGGAAGGCAAGGATCAGTAAGATAAGAATGACAATGTCGATAATGCCCATAAGCTTAATAGTAAATGCCATCCTTGATTCGATTAGTAAAAGATTGGCCTTTTAAAGCAGTAACGATAGCTAAAGCAAAATCCACCGTAGCCGCACAGCTTCTTCCAGTTATCAGCTTTCCATCAGTGACCGTATATTGATCAATATAAGTACCACCAAAATCTTCATTCATCGAAGTAAAGCAAGTGTATTTCTTACCTTTCAAAAGTCCAAGATGCCCAAGAATAGTCGGGCCAGCACAAATAGCGCAGATGTATTTATCCTCAGCATGGAATTTCTTAATTAAATTCAGAAAATCCGGATTGTTCTCCTCGGCCACATATTCAGGACCGCCAGGAATAATCAGCATTCCATAATCATCGGGATTAATAGTATCAAGATTAACTAATTCATCCACATCAACATCATATCTGCCTTTAGCGGAATAGGAAGAAATACCAGCAAGAGTTACTTCTAATCCGGCTCTTCTTAAGATAGCAATCGTTCCGATTGCCTCTAATTCTTCAAAACCATCAGTGATTACTTCAAGGATTTTCATAATTTCCTCCCCCAAATGGGATTTTAATACACAAACTTTGTTAATATTCTATATAATATAATTACTAAATTAAAGATAAAAACCGAAATGAAAGCTATTGTTAAAGACAAAA
>JBAXZU010000129.1:0-4373 GCA_041670225.1 Bacilli bacterium
GAATGAAAGAAGAAGTAAAAGACCGAAAAGACATCAATATCTCTAAAGAGACATTGGAATTAAGCGATAAGACATCTTTCAATCTGATTTAATTTTGCTTTTTGTCATTTTTGAGAGCCGGCTTTCAAGTCCGAAAAAAGGTATATTGTTTAAAGTGCTGCAGAATTGACGTAAATGGCCGACATCCTTAGCAAAATTTCGGATAAGAAAAACTCTATTTCCCGTTTTCGATTAATGATTATTGGAAATTTTCCGTGCCTGATTCAAAGTCGTTGAAGAGGGAATCTAGGCATTTCTGAGATTTTTCTTATAGATACCTAGATGGTTCTTCTTTTCGTAGAGTATAAAAAACTAATCGAAGGGGGATTATTACATTGTTAAATTATAGCCTCCTAAATAGTCATAATTTAAGAAGACAACCATTCAAATTTGATATTGGAAAGCAACACTACTGTTTGTCTTTCTCGAACTAAATTTCACACCAGCTTTAATAAAACTAATATTGACTTTCATTTTGTTAAAGCCTACAATTTGGGATGATGAGGTGAAATGAATGGTATCAAAAGAAGAAATACCAAAATGGATTCTTAGTCTTGAGCCAGAAGACCTAATGTTTTTAAAACGTCTGGCGCTTTTCTCCGGATCATTGAAAGATCTAGCAAAGTTTTACGGAATAACATATCCAACCATCAGATTGAGGCTTGATAGGCTGATTGAAAAGATTAAGGTTGAAGATAGTGAGACCATTGATCCCTTTGTCGAAGAAGTTCGTCAAATGGCACTAGATGATCTTTTTAGCGTCGATACTGCAAAAAGACTGATCAAAGCCTATAAAAAGGAGCAAGGGAATGGAGACTGACACTTTAATTGTTCTCTATGTTGTGGGGATCCTTATTGAAATTGGAATTGTTTTTATCAAACCCCGGTTTCTTTCTGCTCTTCCCGTTATTGCAACCTGCATCTCCTTCCTGATTTTGAAAGAAGGAAATATCTTCAACCTCTCTCTTATACAATGTGGAATATGTTTTATCGGGAACATAGCACTGATTTTGGTGAACAGATACCAAAACAAAAGGAAGAATAAGGCGATAGCCAAGTCAGAGCTGAAGGACTTATAAGTATGAAAAAAGCTATTAAGATTGCTGATATCAGTGCTTTAGCCGTTGTGGTTAGCCTGATGACAACTTCTACTATCGTTTATTTTCTCAACCGAAATGTGAGGGCTGTCTCTTATTCGATAGACAAAGCTTCTTATCAGACTATAAAGGATGTTAGCAAACTAGAAACAGAATTTAATTCAAAGACAAATCTTGTCTTTGCAAACGCCAAACTGAAAAATTCCGCGATTGTCTCGACAGATCCAACCGGTGCGATTAAATCCTTGAATATTGATTATACGATATCGAATTCTGACAAAACCTATTCAGTCAATTTTCAAAGTCAGTCAAAAATCAGCCAAGACTACCAGGCGATTGTCACTGTTTCTTCCTGTTCCGATTCTCCCGGAGCCCCCGTAAAAGACTATCTGGATGCTATCTCACTTTTTGATTCCTTCCGAGATGGTTATAACTATAGATTTGTTTTCGACAACTCTTTTGTCGGTTCAATTTTCGATGACGGATTATCTTATATATTTGAGGATAATCAGCTGAAGGCTGTTAATGAAACCATGACAGCTAAATTCCGATATGTGTCAGTCTATGAAGAACAAAGCTTTTGCGAGAAGATTTTCTTCAAATAGGAGGGAACAAGAAATGACGAAATCGATTTTTTATCCTTATCAGTTATTATTTCCCTGGTCGGTGTCTCAAATGGAATTTGCTGTGATTTAGAAAAACAATCGCCTAATGAAAAGAGAGTTTCTACCTAGACAATGATTCTCCTTTATCTAAATCTAATCATAATATTAAATACGCGATTAACTCTGGCCGTGTTTCTTTGAATAGTTCAAATACTGCATATGTTTTAAATGAAACCAATTTTTCCAAGTTAGATAAAACCAACACAAATCAATACCTTAAAAATGGTGGTGTTATTGCGGTAACTGATAATTCAGTTAATAGTTCCCTCTTGAAAGAAAAAATAGATACTAATGTCATTGACTTTGATTATTCTTTTGATGATACTCAAAAAGGTTTCTATGTTTACAACAATGGGACTGAAAACGTGACCATCAATGTCTCTGCCGGTCTTCTCGAAACTGAAACAGATAAAAATAATGATGGAATTTATGAAACTGATGATGACTCTACAAAAAATGATTTTAAAGTTAACAAAGACGTCTTAATAAATGCAATGATCGAATCTGCTTTAGCCAACAAATACAAGTTTATTGATAGTGAAATCATATCGCGGATAGTCAATCATGGGAGTGGAGAAAAAAGCGAAGACACATCAGGAAAAACAATTGCTTTTGCTTTTATGGAAAATTATTTGTTTTTGGAACCTGAGCACAGGGATTTTCTTTGTAGTTACACTATAGGAACATCTGTTGTGGATGTAATGAAAATAAAGGATTCCAATTCAGTAAAGCATGGAATTTATGATATATCTAGTGTATTCACTATGGATGCAGAACCAGATTATGCTATTACAGATTATAGTGTTCGCATGAAATCAACAAGCAAAATCATTGATGCTTCTTATTTGAATACGGATACATCCACCTCTGTCTCTTTAGGAGGATCAATTGGATTTGAAGGAAAGGAACTTACCGGTTCTTTAAGTGGTGGTACTTCATATACTTACACACCTGATTCACAGGTAATTATAAACAACTTGTCAGCTGGCAATCTAAAATATTGGGAATCGGATGTAATTGATGAACAACTAAATGCTAGCAAAAAATTGCAGCCGGCAATTAGGGTTCTTAATTCGAATGATGAAATAAACACAGATGAATTCTCACGTGTGGAAGAATTTAAAATAATAGACAATGGGTGGTGCGTATTCAAAAAGCGATACTGCCTGATGAACCAATATCGTAAAGAGTTAAAAGTATCTTTTAATCCTGATGGAACATTCTCACAAAGCACTATTATTGGATAGTCACTTAAAGGTTTCTAGCAAAACATACTATTTTATTAGGTTGTTATTATACTTTTAAGATTAAAGCTTCATTTTGAACAAGCATTTTTTGTAGAGGTTTTTTTCCTATTTTCTATATCTTTTTATATATGATATAAGAACCAAACCATTACTCCATTTGACGATGCAAGACTACAGTTATCTTCTTTTTGCGTGAAAATTCGCCTCGTACATCTGCATCAATTTGAAATCAATCCATGGCATTTACCTTCGAAGTGATAATCCAGATAAGCTCTATTATGAGAACCTCGAAAAGAAATACGAGTCTGCTTTAGGCCTATTTGATATACGGGGATAGATGGAAAGTAAGGTTGACAACTCTAAGATAATAAATTTCTGTTTTCTTTCCTAAGGAAACTCAATGGCCTTAGTCTTTGCGAAGGTGAGTCCATCGACCTCATATCATCCATAATTTGTAGTTATATGAAAAGGGGGGTTCATATAACATCAGCTATATTAATAATATACATTCAGCAAATTACTAATGTTACTTAGGAACATAAAAACAGGAATCTGGATTAAGCAACAAATGGGTAAAAACCATCCAAACTGAAAACAATGAGGTGACCGTATTACTCTGCATGTAGCGTATATTTTAGAACCTATATTTAATTCAGTTCCTCATACAGCTTCTTGTTGATGTCGACAATCGTCTCTTTGTCAATCTTCAGCTCTTCTCGGTCAAAAGTATATAGTCCGTTATATTCAGTCTCGCAGTCAGAAAGCTGAGTATAGACTAAAAGACATAAGCCGTTCTTTTTTATCTGAGGAAGGAGCTTATTGAGATAAAGGTCAATAAATTTCTTTTTCAAGACTTCTTTAGACTTGGTTTTTCCGTGTCCGAAAAAACCAGGGAAATAAGAATGACTGTTTATCTTATATCCTAAACCGCCCATCTCTGAAATAGCAAAACAGCGTTTTTTCTTATCCTTTCTCTTCATAGAGGGGAAAGAATAAGTATGAATGGAATGGAAATCAGAGTCAGCGTCATACCAGCCGCTGGCCGTATCGTAAAGATGAAGGCTGTCTTTTTCTTTCAGTTCATGATAGATGCGATTAGGTTCAAACTCTCCCCATCCTTCGTTGAAGATAGTATAGATGAGAATAGAAGGATAGTTGTTAAGATAAGGAAGATACTGACTTACTTCGTCTTCAAATTCCTTTCGACCATTGATGTCATCTCTCCCCACCTTTGCTTTATTAAGATGTTTTTCATCGGAAATACAGGGAAGAAGCCTTGGAAGTACAACGGATTTGAATTCATATTCTTCACCGCCGCAGGGGAA
>JBAXZU010000130.1:0-4316 GCA_041670225.1 Bacilli bacterium
AAACACCGCTTGAATAGTTTTTATTCAGCGGATAGTTGGGGCTGTAGCTCAACTGGGAGAGCGCCTCCATGGCATGGAGGAGGTCGCGAGTCCGATCCTCGTCAGCTCCACCAACTAGTAAAATTGCACGCAGAAAGCGTGCTTTTTTTATTTTTCTAAAGGAAATCACGTTTTTGTATCAAATAAGGATTTGTGTACTAACTCAATCACGGATGCAAGGATATCCTTGATAATCAGAAGAAAGACGTCACGGCAGACGAATCTTAAACTGACTTTTTCAATCGAATTCCAGCTAAGTTTTTTAGGCTTCTTGTAAACTCAAAACATGTTTCTAATTATAAAAAGCTCTGACACCTATAATTTAGTGCCAGAGCTTTTTTTAACTGTCTGAAACATCTAAAAATGAAATAAAGTCAGGAAGGTTTTCTATAGGATTGGAATCTTCCTCATTCAGTTCCTGGAACTGATAAGTTTGAACGATATCTGAATTTTCATCAAAAGCTTTAAAGGCGAGACCACAAAGAGAACCATTGGCTTTAAGTTCATCTTCAAGTATCTCATCACTAGCCTTTATAATTTGATTTGCACCTTTATTATAGAGACAACAAGATGTTAATTTTAACATACAGCTAATAACCAACAAAAATTTCTTATTAATTTCCATTTTTCTGATAAGTTAAAATATCGCTTGGCTGATAATTTAAGACTTTACAGATAGCATTCAGGGTTTCAAAACGGATAGCGCGTGCTTTGCCCGATCTTAGAATAAAGAGATTAGCTTCAGTCAAAGATATCTTATTAACTAGAACCTTAGAAGTCATATCTTTCTGACGGAGCAAGGAATCTAAAGTGATTTTAATCATATAGTGAGATTGCTGTCTTCCTGAGCTTTTTCGGCTTTAGCAAAATACGATCCTAAGGCTACAAACACAAAGAACTAACAGGCAAGTAATGCTAAAGCATAGATGGTAAAACTGCTTTCTTTTGCAGCTAGGTTTTTATTTAAGAAGAAACGTAAGGTCAATTCCACGCCTATTAAACCATAGAAAATTGCACTTAAGCCGATTTCATAAATATTCGCTAAGCTTTCTTTAATATCATCAGTAACAGGAATAGGAGTATACATTAGGAAGATGCCAGGGTTGATAAAACAATAATTGGCTATAAATAGATAAAAAGGAGAGGTTAATGAGCATCAGATAATCATATGCCTTGGCTTTTTCCTTTATAGCCATTAAGAGAATAATTATTAAAGGGATGATACCAAGTATGATATACAGCACATAAGCCAGTTTCTGCAGGGCTAGATTGTTTTTAGCATGAGATTCAAAAGTTTTCCCATTCCAATAAAGGGATAGGCAAAACACTCAATGCATACTTGCTGGAACAAAAGCCAGCGAAGCAACATAGAATAAACATCAACGCATACGGCCACCAAGTCTTTATTACTTTCATTATTATAATTATCGATATTCGATAATCATTTTAAGGATATTATCGACTTTCGATAATAATATGCCAAACAAAAGAATGACCATTTTTTGAAGTAATACTGAATAGAAAGGAAAATAGGTATTCGTTTTTATCAGTTGTTTTTCAGCAGTGCTGATAAACCGGCTATTTCCTGATCAGTGAATCCAAGGAAGCGGAAGTAATCCGAGACTTGTCCCCACTTCTTATTGAACTTTTTCATTACTCTTGCTAAGAAAAGAACATCTGGCTTTAAGACCGCCTGAGGAAAATCAGGATACTTCTTCTTGGTCTCTCTTTGAAGTCTTGTTAAGTACGGAAAGGACAGCATATAGTCAGCGTTGACATCATGAAACGGAACACCGTTTGCTAGAAGCAGGATGGCCGTGAAACAGCCAGTGCGGTCTTTTCCGGCTGAGCAATGAAGGACACAAGGCTTTTCACATGTAAGAATGGTATTGAATACTTTCTTGGCTTGCTTTGGCTCTTCAAGCATTTCTATATAACTATTGATCATATCCCAACGGTTTTTAGGTACTCGGCCATTGCCATTGACAGATAAGGAAACATTGATGAATCTTTTATCTCCGACAGTCTTATCCGGTCTTTTCTCTTTATCGGTATCATTCCGTAAGTCAATTATGGTTCTGATTTTTAAATCTGCCAATTCCCGAATATCATTTTCAGTAGCATCAGATAAAGAACCGCTTCGATAGACAATACCAAAGCCTGTTTCACCATAAGTAGCATAATAACCGCCGACATCTCTGAAGTTTTCGACCTTTTCGAATGGAATTCTTCTTAACATATCTTTCTCCTTATTTAATGATAAGGATAGTATATAACCTTTGTTTTATTTTTCAGGCTTAAATCCACATTTTTTACTTTTTGGAGTCGAATCTTAAAGATGAGAAAATTATAATATTCATATCAAGAAGCATGAGGAGATATGATGGAAAATAAAAGTAATAGCAAGTCAGCGGTCAAAAATAATCCTAAACTTTTGGTATTGAAGAAAATAGCTTCTTGTTTTAACTCTTCTCAAATCACTTATGCCTTAGGTGGATCCTTGATGCTGAATCTAAGAGGAATCCAAGTCGATTATCATGATATAGATTTAATGGTTACTCTTTCTGGCTCTTTAAAAGCAGATAGACTTCTTCAATGTCTTGGAACTAAATTACCTAAGAGGAATAATGATGACTATACGACTGAATTCTTTGGCGAGTATGTTATTGATGGCGTTGATGTTGATTTGATGGCTGATGTATCAAAAGAAAACCCGTCTTTTGTCTTTTCATTGGAAGAAAAAGATATTGATACTTTTTTTGATTTGGACGGCATTTCTATTCCTCTTCATTCAATAAAGAAATGGCTGGAACTATACAAAGATATAGAGAGAAACGATAAGATCTCTCTTATTGAAAAATACTGTCAGAAATAGGAAAACTGATTGGCACTACTACTAGTCATGATGTTTAGCCGTCTAGTTATGGTTTATCTTCTTAGCTTACCTATTCTTTGCATTTGAAAACCTTTATAATATTGTTGAAGGAAAAAGATGCTTTATGATTGATTACAGTAAATTCATATCTCAGCAAAGACGCAATCAGGCTACTCCTAAGGCTTTAGTTGAAAATGGCAAGGCCCTTTTTGGGACTTTTGACCGGGAATTCACTAAACTTAATATTTTAGATTGTAAGAACCCTACTTTTTGGGGAAATCTTTTTAAAAAGAAGAAGCTTTCCTTATGGGAAGCCTTGACTTTGGATTTTCAGGAAGGACTCTTACTATCAGCAGTGGTTGATTTAGGATTTTTTGGCATGGGATTTAACATTTTCTTTGATAAGCAGACTAAGAAAATCTATTCTTTTCAGACTACTGTCAGTTCCAATGATGTGAAGTTTGCAGCTAATCTTCTAGGTGGAAAAGAGACATCTATTAGCAAACCTAATTTTAAAATGGCCTTCATAAATGATTTCGATGATGGCTTTGTCCAAGTAGACAGTATTCAACAAGATAAAAAAGTTGGAAACATAGCATATCATTTAAAACTAAACACGCTTTCTAAGCCATCTATTGTATCAATTCCTTTTGGCAAAAATCGTCCTTTAGCCACGGAAAAACAGTTTTTCAAAGCTTCTGGTTCTTTGACTATCAATGGCAAGAAATATTATTTAAAAGAAGCGGCAACAGCTGTTATTGATGATCATCGGGCTTATTATCCTAGAAGAGCTCATTATGATTGGCTGACTTGTCTTGGCAAAGATGAAAGAGGTAAGTTCCAGGCTTTCAATCTTACTCGCAATCAGTCCATTAATCAGGAAAACTATAATGAGAATCTGATTTGGAAAGAAAACTCTATTAGTATTCTTCCACCGGTTACATTTACCCATACGGCTAAGAGCAAGGATTTTGTCAATTCCCATAAGACTCCTACTCAATGGATGATCAAAGACAAACATGATATGGTTAATCTTCGGCTTGATATCAAGGCCATGAATTCACAGCGTCAGAATTATTTGATTGCCAGGTCTGATTATTTTGTGGTCTTTGGTGTTCTCAACGGCTATATCAGAGATGAAAACGGAACCATCTACAATTATGATGGCCGCATAGCTTTAGGAGAAGATAAAACCATTGTCCTTTAAATCTAGTAAGGCTTCTAACGCATGAAAAAAAGGCTGTTTTGCTTTTCCTTGGTTTCCTTGCTTCTTCTTTCCAGCTGTAACCAAACAAAAAGCTACCCTTTAGAGGATTATAGAAAAACGATGCCTTTTCATGTGGGATTCAAAATACTTCAGTTAACGGACCTGCATTATTGTTTATCAACGGATATCAATCAG
>JBAXZU010000131.1:0-4299 GCA_041670225.1 Bacilli bacterium
AAATCAGGTTTTCGGAAGTGGAACAGTCTTAGATACTGCCAGACTGAAATACCTCTTAGGCGAACATCTCTCACTAGATCCAAAATCCATCCACGCCTTTATCTTAGGTGAACATGGTGACAGTGAAATTGTCGCCTGGTCCAATGCCAATGTCGCCGGTGTCCCGATTAATCAGATTTGCGAAATGCGTGGTTATCATGACCACCAGAAGAGCATGGAAAAGATTGCTGAGGATGTTAAGAATGCCGCCTATGAAATCATTGAACGGAAAAAAGCTACTTATTATGGTATCGGCATGGCCGTCACCAGAATTGCGGAAGCCATCAAACGTGATGATGAATCAATTCTTCCGGTCTCCACTCATCTTCACGGAGAATTAGAGCTTGACCACACCACCATCTCTGTCCCAGCTGTTGTCGGACGTAAAGGAGTCACCAAGATTCTTCCCTTTGTTCTAAATGACGAAGAAGAAGAAAAACTCAAGGCTTCTGCCAAAGTACTGAACGAAAATTATCATGAATTAGGTCTTGAATAGGAGGAAACACAAGAAATGATTATTGCTATACCTTATGCCGATGACGGTACTATCTTCCAGCATACTGGAAAAACGGAGATTTTCAAATTCTATGTTGTCGAAGAAGACAACACCATCAAGGACAGCTATCTTCTGCCGACAAATGGCAGACAGCATGGCTTAATCGGTGATGTCTTAAAAGAAGAGAACACCGATGTTCTCCTCTGCTGTCATATGGGCGGTGGATTATTCAATGTCCTGACTGCCAAAGGCATCAGTGTCTATTCAGCACCAGAAGGCGATTGCGATGAAACTGTCAATCTCTTCCTGATGAATAAGCTGACTAAGACCACTGAAGCCGGAGAATGCGGATGCCATCATGAAGAAGGCCATGAAGAACATTCCTGCGGTTGCCACCACGAATAACTGACTGATTAAATACTGCTGAGAGGCTTCTCTCAGCAGTATTTTTTGTTTTTAATGAATAATTCCTCAAGAAGTATTTAAACTTCCGGTTTTTTTTTATATAATAAATTATCAAAAAGCCAGGAGGAATTCCGGAGAAGAATGAATTTAGTTATCATCCGCGAACTCATAAAAGCACAACCACGCTTGATAGGTTCTGCTACATCTGCTCGATCATTGTCTTAGTCTTCTGTATTTTAATGCTGGCAGCAGCTGTCTTTTCCTTTATCTTCTTCATCTGTTCTTTGTGTCTTGATTGGGACTCCATCAAAGCCACCATCACTGAATCAGATATAATTCTTCCCATTGAATTAGAGAATCTCAGCAAAACCAATTGTTCAATAACCTTCTTCTGCCAATTCCTCTCCACCGGAATAATCGCTTATGCTTCCTATAATATGAGAAACTTCTTCCTGGTCATCCGTGATGAAAACAAAGTAATCACCGAATTATCAGCCCACTACCTTTTTGTTATTGCCATCGACTGTCTATTAGAGACTTTCGGTGTCGATATTGTCATCATGATTCTCCGTGCCATTTTCCACATGGAAATCCTGGTTGAGCTTCTATCTGGTCCGGGCTTAGTCATCTCTGCCTTCTTTTTTGCTTTAGCAATGATTTTCCGTCTCGAAATCCAGCAGGAAAAGAAAGCTGGTCTTCTTAAAAAAGATTTTCTTCCGGAAGAACCGGTTATTGAAGAAAAACAGGAATCCGATAAATAAGAAATTCACTCTTTGATTTTAATAATTCAGAAAAACTAATCTCTTCTTAATATTAAGAAGGGATTTTTTTTAAAAAAAAACTCCCAGCTGAGGAACTGGGAGAAATCGATATGTAGAATTTATTAACTTTTTAGGGTGCAAGAGAAATAGATGGGATAAGTTCTTCATTTGAACTACTGATAATATAATAGTAACAATCCTTTAAATCAAGCTTAAATGAAAACTTTTTTAAAAAATATTCATCAGCAGTCCATAAGCCTCTATTCGAAAGCAAATTGTGAATTGTAGAGAGAAGCATAGAAACCGTTCTTTTCCATGAGCTGATCATGGTTTCCGGTCTCAATAATGTTTCCATCCTTCATAACTAAAATCATATCCGCATTTCTAATTGTCGAAAGACGGTGAGCAATGACAAAGGAAGTCTTTCCTTTGGTCAGACTATCCATAGCTTCCTGAATAGCTTCTTCAGTCCTGGTATCGACATTGGAGGTAGCCTCATCAAGAATCATCATCGGAGTCTTTCTCAGCATAGCTCTGGCAATGGTGATCAGCTGTTTCTGACCAGCAGAAAGTGAATCAGCATCTGAGAGATAGCAATTGATTCCACCAGGAAGAGTGTGAACGAAATGAGAAAGGTTGGCTTCTTTGATTACTTCCTCAACTTCTTCATCAGTGACTCCCTTAGTGTTATAGACAATATTGTCTTTAATGGTTCCGTCATAGACCCAGGTGTCCTGAAGGACCATACCAAAAGCCTCACGGACTTCACTTCTTGGCATATCTGAAACATTGATTCCGTCAATAGTAATGCTTCCCTTATTGATTTCATAGAAACGCATCAGCAAATTAACCATCGTGGTTTTGCCAGCTCCGGTCGGGCCAACAATAGCGACCTTCATTCCAGGTTTGATCTTAGCAGAAAAATCGTGAATGATTTCTCGGCTCTCATCATAGGAGAAGGCTACATCAGTGAATTCAACCTGACCGTTGATAGATGAAATACCCTGATCATCAGTCAGCTTGAAAGTCTTTCCTTCTTCGGAATCTTCTTCTTTCTCACCTAAGAAATCAAAGACACGCTTAGAAGCCGCACCAACAGTCTGAAGGCTATTCATAGCCTGAGCAATCTGGGTAAGAGGTGTCTGGAACAATCTGACATAAACTAGGAATGCCGTAATGGTTCCTAAGGAAATACCGGGGGTCTTTGTTCCTATCAGTAAGCCACCGACAATCAGAATCAAGGCATTTCCGAAATAGGAGAAGAAAGACATAATTGGCATCATCAAACCACCGAAGAACTGAGCTTTGAACATGGTAGAACCTAACTCATCATTGTACTTATCAAAATTGGCATCTTCTCTTTCTTCGGCGTTAAAGGCCTTAATAATCAATTGTCCGGAGAACTTTTCTTCGACAATTGAGTTCATTTTACCAATCTGCTGCTGTCTCTTCATAAACTGAGGCATAGCAAACTTCATAATGACAACAAGAAAGATGAAAATAAGAGGAAGGCAGGCAAGAGCTGTAAGAGCCATCTGCCAGGAAGTAGCGAACATACCAATAAGTGAACCTATCAGCATGAAGATGGACTGAAGAAGCATGGTGACAGCCTGATCCAAAGACTGAGAAAGAGAATCAACATCATTAGTGATTCTTGAGAGTGTGTCACCAATTGGGTGTGAATCAAAATAGGATAATGGAAGAAGGTTGATTTTTTCAGAAATACTCTTTCTTAAATTGAAGGCATAATCCTGAATAATACCGACTAAATTGAAACTGGATACATAGTTCATCAGGGCTTCTGAAACATAGAGGGCAATCAGAATGATGGCAAGACGCCAGACCTGATTCAGGTCAATGCTGTTAGTCGGAGCATTGTCAACAATGGCATCAGTCATTTGGCTTAAATACTGGGGAGCAATAATTGCAATAATGACGCCGCCTAAAATCAGCACAATCGAAAGAATGAACAAAGGAATATATTTTTTTCCGGACTGAGCCAGCTTTTTAAGGGAACCGGTGGTTTCCTTGAGACTGGTCTTCTTTCCGGCTTGATGCATTGGTCTACCCATTGGACTCATAAGCCTAATTCCTCCTTTGAAAGCTGAGACAAGGCAATAGACTGATAAGTAGGACAGGTTTGCAGAAGTTCAGCATGTTTTCCCTGACCGACAATCCTGCCGTTCTCAATAACCAGAATTTCATCAGCATCCATAATCGTACCGATACGCTGGGCAACAATGACTTTAGTAGTATCAGGAAGATAATCTTTGATGTTCTTTCTGACCGCTAAATCTGTCTTGAAATCAAGGGCGGAGAAGGAATCATCGAAAACCATGATCTGAGGATGGACAGCCAAAGCCCTGGCAATACATAATCTTTGTCTCTGTCCGCCGGAAACATTGGTTCCGCCCTGAGAGATTTCTGAATCATAGCCTTTTTCCATCTGAGAAACAAAATCATCAGCACAGGCAACCGCAGCTACTTTTTTAACTTCGTCAGCATCCATATTCGGATTTCCGAACTTGATATTGGAATCAACAGTTCCGGAGAAAAGAACACCACGCTGAGGAACGAAACCGACAATATCATGCAGCG
>JBAXZU010000132.1:0-4071 GCA_041670225.1 Bacilli bacterium
AAATCCATAGTGACAACACCAGGAACATCCGGAGGGTTCTGGAAAGCCATGAACAAGCCCTTTTTACTTTTCTCATCAACAGAAAGAGAGAGCAGATCAACATCATCAAGGAAAATGCTTCCGGAAGTAACCTTGTATCTTGGGGAACCCATAAGAATATTCAGAAGCGTTGATTTGCCATGGCCGTTAGGTCCTAAAAGGGCAAGACAATCTCCAGAATTTATTTCTAATGAGAGTCCTTTGATAATCTCATTCCCTTCGGCTTCAGCAGTCAAATCTTTGATGATAAGCTTATTCATAAATAGCCTCCTATAATCAGCCTTAATATTTTAAAGTTATTTATCATATTAGGCAAACAATATGATAATTTTTCGACACCAAAAAAAGAAAGAGAGAAAAATTGGTAAAAAAACAGGAAATTAAAGGCTGTTTTTGATAGTATTAGCTAAAAGCAGCATTTCACCATCAGTAATCTGTTTAGGTTCAAATTCCAATTTAAGTCCATCATTATCGTAACGGGGAATGACATGGATATGGAAATGGTTGACTGTCTGTCCGGCGCTGAGGCCAGCATTAGTAATGACATTGACACCAGTTGCCCCTAGCTGAGTCATTTCGGCCTGAGCAACCAGCTGAGCAACATTGAAGCAATGGTCAAGAATAGCTTTAGGGCAAGTAACAAAAGAAGTGAAATGTTCCTTAGGAAGAACCAGAGTATGTCCCTTACTGGAAGGATTGATATCCAGGAAGGCTAAGCAGACATCATCTTCGTAGACTTTATAGGAAGGAATTTCTCCTTTGGCAATACGGCAGAAAAGACATGATTCGTTATTATTCATTTTTTCATTCTCCAATCAATACTATTATAAACAAAAAGAGAAGGCTTGGCAGCCTTCTCTTCATTTTTCTTAGAACCAATTACCGAAATTCGTAATATTGCTGATGGAAATTTTCTCTTCATCATCAATTGATGATTCAGTCTTGAATAAATCCTTATAGTTGGATTTCATATATTCAAGGAAGTCTTCATCAGAATAAGTAATCTTGGTACGTCTTAACCAGTAGATAGAAGAATCAGTCTTATATGAACCGGTGGAAGACATCTTGTAAGCTACCTGTCTGGCTAATTTCTCTAAAGCCTTGCCATCTTCAGTGTGATACATTGAAGAAGTGTTGGTCTTGTTCATGGAAGAAGAAGAAACAACATCAAGGATACGGCAGAGATAATAAGTCTTAGAGGAAGAATCATAATGGATAATGTTATCGGAACCGGAATTGGCAATATTACCAGTAGTGGTGATATAACGATTTCCATCAGCGCCATAGATAGAAAGAGCATCCTTGGATTTTCCAGGGTTTTCCTTCATATAGGCAACATCTTCCTTATTGGAAGTAAGATCAAGAGAGAAGATACGGTCAGTAAGTGAAGTAGGAAGTGAGCTTAAGCCTTCACTCTTAAGATAGATTCCCTTAGTGACAAAGTTCTTGGTAGCAACACTATCAATAGCTTTTCTGACACCAGTAGCAACATCATAGGTGTAACTGCCAGTATAAGTGGATTCAAGACCGGAATCAGCCTTGTTAAGATCGTCAAGACCTTCAAGGACAGTTTTCTGATCAGCGGTAACTTCACCAGCTAAGGTGTAATTATTAACCTGATAATTATCAGAGATAAGATTATTGTTCTTAAGCCACTGTTCTTCGGAATCACTCAGAACGACAGAATGATCGGTATCAGCACCATATCTGGCTTCTAAAAGTGAATCATCAGTATCGGTGGAAGGATCAATATTATCAACGACATCCTTAGTGATACCCTTCCAAAGACGGGTAAGAATGGAGAAATCAGGATCAGTACCCTTTAAAGAGGCAGCAGTTCCATCACCCTTGATGTAGTCCTTGACATAAGCTTCAAGAAGCTTCTTGGCACTACCGACAGACTTGTCATCAGTTAAATCAGATAAGCTGATAACCTGGACATTTCTGGCATTGGTGTTACCGATGGCGGAATAAGTCTTGTTATAGATGTATTCGCTGGTAAGATAATCAATCTGAGTGCTTTCGTAGTTGGAATTCTTGAAATAATAGGAATAACGGTCAGTGTTGTTGTTGTAAACATTGTCACCAGTGAAGATATCATCATAATCCATGTAAGGAGTGACAAGAACACCATTCTGGTTAGTAAGTTCAACATTGGCATTGGCAGCACCTAAAGTAAAGGCCTGCTTAAGAGAAGTGAGATACTTATCTTCGTAGAAAAGGTTATCCTTAGCATAAGTTCCATTCTTGGAAGTGCTGACTAAAGAAGTCTTGGATCTTTCCTGAAGATTGGTGAAATTGGCAACCGGCTTCTCAACAGTAGTTCCGCCAGAAATAGAATCATAAACTGAATAATCAGTATTATAATCACTGACAATCTGAGAAACGTTGACACCGGTATCAGTTGAAGCGGAATAGTTATGAGCTTTAGAAGCGATAGCTAATAAAAGCTGGTTAACGGCTTCAGCATAGACACCCTGAGCAGAAAGGACATCCTTATAATACTGTTCGCGGTTATTTTCAACAATCTCGACAGCCTTATCAGCGGCAAAAGAATTGACTTCTTCATATAAGGTTTCAGTATAATCATCAGGATATCTGATATAAGTGGTAGTGCAGGAAGCCAGAGATATCATGGTTAAAGCAACTAAACCAACACCTAATTTTCTCTTAGTTCTTGACATGGCAAATAGCCTCCTCTTCAGCATTAATGACACCACTCTGGAAATAGCTGACACAGACGGTTGGAATAATACGCTTAGGCTGGAGTGTCTCGTTCAGAACAGTGGAATTAATGTAGGTTTCCCAGGAAGAATCAAGAGATTCTTCAGCACTGGTAACAGCGCTGTCTCTGGTATAAGTGATATATTCATCAATCAAACTGGCAACAGAGACTTCCTTGCCGGCACTATCAGTGGTTTTGCCAAGAAGTTCGGTGAAATCTTTATTGTACTTTTCCTTGAATTTAGCAAGGTTAGCTTCCCAAATCTTGAAGTTGGTATTGGAATCATAAGCCTTGATAGCATCACGGACATTCTGAATACGATCAGTATAAGTAGTTTCGTTTCCTTTGTCGTTCTTTAAATCGCCGACAACATAGTTGGTGATACTAGGATTGACAGAGAAGTCAGAAGTATAAGCAGTGGAAGACTGAGTGTTATCCGGTACATTAGTACGATAATAACGATAGGTGTAGTTACCTTCATTGGTAAGGGCATCTTTTTCTTCATCACCAGTACCCCAAGGATTATTGTTGACAGTAATGAAATGGATACCCTGATAACCAGAATCGCCTGAACCGGAACCGGCTCTGGTGATCATGATAGGATCGCCGTTATCATCAACAAGAATGTTCTTGGAATCAAGAGCAGTAATAGCAGTTTCACCGGAAACCTTATGTCCGTTGGCACTGGAAGTATAAGTAGTAACATAGGCCTCAAGATTATTGCTGACACCATCGACACTAGCAAACTTGTTAGAATCAATGACAGTAGAATCAGCAATGATAGCACCAGTAGTGGTGTTAAGACCTAATGAAGCACACATTTCAAGGAAGTCATCATAACGTTCATTTAAATCTTCGCAGGCAGCAATCAAAGCTAACTTGGCAGTAGTGCTGGAAGCAGCCTTGAAGGCAGTAACAAAAGCCGAAGCTCTGTTTTTGGTGATTGAATCCATAGAATCAGAGGTAAGATTGTTTTCGAAATCCAAACATTCATTAACAAATCTTTCAGCATAGTCGGCTCTGTCATCATAAACAAAGCTGATTGCATGATTATTGAAATAATTGTTGAAAAGAACATTTCGTGGATACTGACTGGAAGTAACAGAATATCTGTTTTCACTGACAGTGTTAAAACCGGTATCGGCCTTTTCCTGATCAGAGACTTCGCTTAATTCAAAGGCAATGGAAAGCGGAATGCCATAAGCCTTACCATTTCCATAGCTGGTATTATCAATATTATTGGCAACAGTGGAAGAAGTGATGGAACCATCAGTAGTATCAGTTCCAGGAACTCTAAGTCCATTCTT
>JBAXZU010000133.1:0-4043 GCA_041670225.1 Bacilli bacterium
AACTAAGCCCCTTTTAGTAGGATCAAGTACCTCAAGAGAAGAGTTGACATACAGGCAGTTTATTGTAAAATCACGCCTCTTACTATCCTCTTTCAGTGACTTAACAAACACAACATCATCAGGATGCCTAAAATCCTTGTAATCGCTTTCTTTTCTAAAAGAGGCGATTGTAATATGAAACTGATTTATCTTAAAAGAAACAGTTCCAAATTTTTGAAAAAAATGAGCATACGGAAACATCGAAAAAACTACTTGCGGATCCAAGGGAGTAGCAAAATCAAGATCATCTGTGATTCTGCCTAAAAGGGTATCCCTAACAAATCCGCCGACGAAGAAGAGATTATTTTTTCCAAGTTTGCCTTCAATAAGGCTAAAAACTTGAAAAACATCGTTATTTATCGTTATTTTCATAAAAAAGCCACCTCTAAAGAAAGGTGGCATAAATAGCAAAACTTGAAAGATTTAAACTTATTTATTGTTGACGATATCTTTAAGAGTCTTAGACGGCTTGAACTTGACAGCCTTTGATTCAGGAATCTGAATCTTTTCAGCAGGGTTAGATGGATTGACGCCAGTTCTAGCGGGACGGACAGAAAGAGTGAAGGAGCCGAATCCAGCAACCTTGACAGTTCCATATTCTGGATCAACAAGGCCCTTGGCGATTTCAGCAAAAATCAACTCGACATCCTTGAGAGCTTCTCCCTTTTGGAGACGGCCTCCCTTAGCTAACGCCTCTGCAAGATCTTCTTTAGTAATAATATTTTTGTCGGCCATTTTAATTGCCTTCCTTTCTTTAATAAAAAACATAGCATATTATCGAGAAAAAAGCAAATATTTTCTTTAAGCAACTTTGACAACTATTCAGCCTTGAGAGTTCTATTCATAAGAATTGGGAGCATTTCTGAAGGTTTAAGGCCTTCGAAAAGGATGAGATAACAAGCCTCTGTAATGGGCATTTCAATGTTCAGTTTCTGACTTAAAAGATAAGCAAACTTGGAAGTGAATACACCTTCAGTTGTTGAAGTCGACTGTTGAAGAACGATTTCAGCATCATCAAGTCTTCCAATTTCGTGTCCTATGTAAAAATTACGTGATTGCATACTATTGCATGTAAGCATTAAGTCACCGATTCCAGTCAATCCCAGGAAAGAATCTTCCTTTGAACCCATGGCTAAAGAAAATCTTTTTATTTCAGCAATGCCTCGGGTGACAAGTGCGGCACGGGCATTGCTACCCTGTTTCATTCCATCAACAATGCCGCTAGCTATAGCAATAACATTTTTCAAAGCAGCTGAACATTCACATCCAATTTCATCAGTGTTGGTATAGATACGGAATTTCTCGTTGCTTAGAACCTTCTGAACGAATTTGGCATCATCTTCACTGATACATACAGCTGAAACAGCAGTAATCAGATCAGCCATAACTTCAGAGGCATAACTAGGTCCGATAAGAGAAACTATTTCATGACGCTTCTCAGCCTGAATTTCGGAGCGGAGAACCGAAGAAAGTCTTTCCTGAGTATCAGGATCAAAGCCTTTAGCAGTAGAGACAATATAGGTTTTCTTTTGTAAAAGAGAATTTACACTACGAGCAACACTGCGGTAAGCCTTAGAAGGAACCGAAAAAACCAAGACATCACAGTCTAGGGTGTTCTCATCAAGAACAGTGGTAAAAGAAATCTTATCAGAGAGGATTTTATCAGGATAAATCGGTGAAATATGTGTGGTATTGATGACATTGAAAGCCTCCTCAATCCCATAAATCAATACTTGATGACCGTTATCAGCAAAAACATGGGCAAGGGAAGTTCCCCAAGCTCCACTGCCAAGAATAGTGATCTTCATCAATTATTCTTCTCCTGGCATTAAAGAGCGTTTTCCACGGATAATAAAGCGGATTGGGCATTTATCAAATCCAAAGCTTTCACGGATAGTGTTTTCAAGATAACGCTTATAGGAGAAATGGAAATAATTAGGATTGTTGCAGAAACAAATAAAGGTTGGTGGGACATCATCAGTCTGAGTGCAGTAAGAAATCTTTAAACGTCCGCCATTGAAATCAGGTGCCTCATTCTCATTCTGAGCCTTAAGAATGACGGAATTAAGCATTGAGGAAGGAACCTTTTTATGAATAAGATCATTAACTTCGTTAAGAGACTCAAATATTCTCTTGATGTTCTGTCCAGAAAGAGCGGAAACAAAAACCACTGGAGCATAACTTAAATGCTTCATGTTTTCTCTCAGTAACTTCGTGAACATACGCTGATCATCATCATTATGAGTATGGAGATCCCATTTATTGACAACAATGATTACCGGCTTATCGTTTTCAATCGGAAGATTAGTTAAATGAATATCTTGGCTAACTAAGCCCTCAGAGGCATCAATGACCAAAAGAATGATATTAGCTCTCTTGCAGGCATCCTGACTACGAATAAGAGCATAACGGTCAAGACCTAAGTCAGTCTTTCCCGGTCTTCTGACACCAGCCGTGTCAATCATGACATACTTTTTTTCGTCCTTGGTAAACTGAATATCAACACTATCTCTAGTGGTTCCGCTCATAGGGGAAACAATTACTCTTTCATAGCCCAAAATACGGTTAGCTAAGGATGATTTTCCAACATTAGAACGTCCTAAGAAGGCAAAGGTCAAAGCATCAGAATAAGGGTTTTCCTTACAAACAGGAAGAAGTTTAATAGCCGCATCCAAAAGATCACCAAGTCCTAATCCGTGTTCAGCCGAGATAGGGAATAGTTCGTTGAATCCTAAGGAAAGGAACTCATAAGAGGCTCCGACCAAAGTCTGGTCATCAATCTTGTTGACAACCAAAAGAACCTTATCTTTATAAGGGAAAAGCTTTTTGGCAACCAGATAATCAGCGTTATTGATGCCTAAGCGGCCATCAACCACAAAGAAAATGCAGTCAGCTTCCTGTAAAGCCATTTCAACCTGAACCTGAACTTCTTTCTGGAAGGGAATGCTTTCAGTGGTAACTCCACCGGTATCAATAATGGTGAACTGTTTGTCAAGCCAATGGCCTGAACCATAGTTTCGGTCACGGGTAATTCCAAATTCCCTGCCGGTGATTTCCCGTCTTGAATCGGTGAGTTTATTGAATAAAGTCGATTTTCCGCTGGATGGTGAACCAACCAGTGCAATAGTTCCGCGTAATTCCATTTTTATCTGCCTTTCTTTTCATTGAACAATTCAATGATTTTTTTAATTTCTTCATCAATAGTCATCTCTGAGGTATCTAGGAGAATAGCATCTTCAGCCTGGCATAAAGGAGAATTGGCACGGTGGGAATCTATGTAGTCACGGGTCTCAATATCGGCTTTAATTTCATCCAAAGAGGAGGCAATGCCACGGCTTTGGTTTTCAAGATAACGTCTTTGAGCACGGGCTTCAACCGAAGCAACCTGGAAGATTTTCAGGGTTGCATCTTTAAGAACCACGGTTCCGATATCACGTCCATCCATAACCACAGAATCATGTTTTGCCATCTCACGTTGAATAGCAACGCATTTTTCTCTGACTTCTAAATGGGCACAGGCATAGCTGACAAGGGAGGAAACATCCATTTCCCTGACTCGGGAAGTAACATCTTCTCCATTGAGGAAGACATGACCGTTTCGGTCTTCGGAAACATCAAAGGTTTTGAGGGCAATAGAGGCATCTGCGGCACTTTTGCAGTCGAGTGACAGATTTATCATGTGAAGAGTTAAAGCACGATACATAGCCCCTGTATCGACATAAAGGAAGCCTAAGGCTTTGCTGACGCCTTTAGCAGCAGTTGACTTGCCGCTGGCGGCCGGACCATCTATAGCTATTGAATAAAATTTCATTATTGGTTACCTCTTATTATTACGTAAATCAGCACAGCAATCAAAGCAATGACAATGGCAGCGATCAGAGACCAGGCCACAATTGTGATCACACTATGAAGCTTTTGTTTATCGGATTTTTTCTTATTGTGGAAGACTCGATTATTCTCTTTGAAATGGGAAACGGAATCGTAGGAATCATGTTCCTTAATCA
>JBAXZU010000134.1:0-4029 GCA_041670225.1 Bacilli bacterium
AACGAATAGGATTCAGGAATATATCATAAGTGAGTTTGAATTAACTGATATTCAGTCAGCTGCGTTTTCTTATATACGTTTATTCTCTTATGTTCTTTCCGAAATCAGACTTGAGCCTGATGACGGAGAAAAGAATAAGGAGAAAATCAAAAAAGAAACAGAAAGAGCTTTTAAATTCATCAAGAATTATTTTGATTTGAAGCAGATTTCAAGAAATAAAAAAACAGAATCAAATCATAATGACTTCAATGAGGTAGTTAAAAAGTCTTTCATCTCTGAATGGGATGGATGGCAGGAAAATCATCACGACGAGATTGCAGCAGAATTGCTGCCTGTTCTTCAGCCATACCTTTTGGCTTTGTATGATATCGGAGAAGAGTCTCTTATTTCAGACGAGGGGTTACAGCTAGCCAAAATGGAACATGCAAGGTGGTATTTCTTTAATGCCGGAAATGGTGTCATGCCTATGCCAAAGGCGAAAATATTTGAAGAAAAGAATATAAGGGAACTGAAATTCAACACTAAAAATGATCTTAAAGATGTTCATATATGTATGACTGACTGTGAAGGCTTGGAGGAAATAAAGCAGCAGATGATACTCAAACTTCCTTTGGGCAAATCGTTCCTTATCTCTGATTTTGTAATAAAACCTGATGGAGAAAAAGAGCTTTTTGAGAAGAGTTACCCGAATCTTCATAAAGCTCTTGAAAGTGTGTTCTTACTATGCTATTGGGCTGATACTTTCTCTATCGCTGAAATACTTACCATTCTTAGATATAGGAAAGGAAAACCTCTTACTAAAGATGATGAATTAAAAAATCTTATGGAAAAGTATCTAGTTAGAGAAGCCAGAAAACAAAATCAGTTCTATTTTCTTGAACGAAAAAAAGACAAATAGTTTATGACAGGCTTTGATATAAATTACTATAATCTGTTTAAACAATTTGGCGAAAAGGTTGAAGGAGATATATTTTTTCGTGCACTGAGACAATATGCAAGGGCCAGATGTATTTCAACTTCCAAAATGACTGAAGACATTGTTAATCAGTCAGCAAAAGATTTCTTGGACAGGGAAAGATTAACTTTCTTTTCAAAGTCGGATAATTGTTATATTCCTAAGCCTCCTTTTTCTTCGCAGATAATCTTAGTAGGTACGAGTATTGAACTTGCTATTTATTGTAATGCTCTCAAAAAAAGGAACTGTTCAATAAAACTATCACTATATATTGTCCCTTCTAAAGAAGAAGATTCTTTCTCGGAAAAATATCTGAGACCTTTTAATCCACAGAGATTTTATTCCAGCAAAACATTAAATGAATCTATTTTTTTAGAAAATGAAGCTGATGACAACTACTGCAAAGGAAAGATCGATGTCTTCTATTTTCCTTCGGTTTACAAAATAGAGAAATACGGAATTATTATTGAGGAGCTAAAAAAGCTTTCGCCTTTCTTAGATTCAGAATTTAGGAAAAGAGCTTATTACTTCCATTTATATTCAGATGATTTCAATAAAGAAGGCGAAGAAATTTATTCATATGAAATTCCTTATTTAATGATCAAAATTAACTACTGGAATAGATGGGGCATTCTTTATCGGATGGCAGCTTTAAAAAGCTCACTCGGATATAAGGGTAATTCTCACGATATTCTTGTTATTGGCGGTGGAATGGAATTAATTAATGCTTTGCCATATATCGTGTGTGCGCATTTCCCTTTAAAAGGAGTTTTACGTGTATTTATCTCCGAAGAGCAAGAAAATAAATATCTTCCGTTTACTAGAAAAATAGAGCTTTTAATAGAACAAGGATTGGTGGAGATAGTATATATAGATTTTTCGAAAGATATTCTTCCACTATTCAATTCACCATGTATTTTTGTTGATGGGAAAGATGAGACAGAACTAATCAATTTAGAAAAAACAGCAATGAATATCATTGATAAATATGGATTGGGAAAAGCTCATATTTTTATTATTCATCAAGAAGAAGTTGTTACTCCTATGGCTCTCGCTTCCGTAATTCCTGATAATGGAAATACAGTATTGAATTCTTCGCAAGAATTTGTATCTATGTATGGAGGATTAGATTCCAATTCTTATGAAAAAAATGCGAATGCGGTGTGTGCTTTCCTTTTGCTTAAAGGCAAGCCTCTCTCCGAACTCATTTCACCTAAGCTATCAGATTCTAAGGATAATAGATTTAACGCTGCGGATGATATAAATCATTTTTTTGTTTATTCTAATTTGTCTAATGTTCTTGAATCTTATAGTCTTACAAAAGCAAAAGATAATCAGCTTTTAAAAAAGATGACTGATCTATTATTTCCTGTTTCTCCTTTATCAGGAGAAATGTTATATCGACAGATAACTTCACTTTATGGAACTGAATGCTTATTGCATGACATGGCAAGAAGAGAACATAATTGCTGGATGGCCCGCACATTAATTTTTTTACAAGATCCATCAATCAAAAAAGATTGTTTAGTTAGTTTTGAAAAACTTGAAAAAACAACTATGGATGCATTGATTTCTCTTCCGATTGCTGAAGCTTATAAAAAGGACCTGGTATTTTCTGATTATCTATTTGTTATAGCGTATCTTTCGGTGATTAATCAGAAAATGAGCTGATGAATTAACAGCATATCAGTTTTTTTAAAAGACTTAATTTTCATGTATTTTTTACGATACTATATTAGACATACAATTTCATTTTTGAGTTCAGATAAATTGCCAGGGAAGTTTATAGCGTAAAAATTCATATTAGGTTTTTAAACTGAAAGCTAAAGAATTTATATAATGTGTTTAAGTCATCATGATAATTTATCTCATATTTTCAATAGTTTTTATTTAAAGCGTTAAAGATGAGCTCAAAGAAATTAACCATTAAACACTTTACATTCTTGTTTTTTATGAGTTTAAAAAATAACCACATAACGGATATAACTGACTGTTTAATGTGATTTAATATTATATATCTTTAGTTTCCGTATTAAATGCAACGATTGGTAGGAAACAGCCGGTGAACTGCCTTTTATCTCCTTCCGTTGCAGTTGCCTCGAATAATTTTTACTTCCAGGTCCCTTTATGTCTATATTGAGGCATACAAAAAGGCCAGAGCTGTTCAGCTATCTGGGTTAGATGCATCACTTGTGATCGATAGTTATGTGCCTTCCTCAGCCGTTTTAAGGCTATCTTTCCAATCATAAATTTAGACATAGTTCCCTGCTGTATTTACTTCCCGTGATCTGATAGGAGATCATATCATTCTTAGCCTTCCTGGCGCAGGAATTGATGTTGGAGAACAGCGCATCCATGTCTTCTTTGGTAATGCCGTCCAGCGTAGTGGACTTGGAACAGGTATATCTGATGAACTTATGGTTCCTCTTGCGTTCAGTTTTGTCCGTCGATCTATACACCCTTGTGTAGAAGCGGCGAATCTCGTGAAACTTCACGTCAGACTGTCGGAAGTATGAGAATTTTTCCCATTGTCCGATATGCAGGCCTCGGGAAGGGTCCTCTTCTATGCCTTCCTACGTGATTGCCGTAATCCTGATGGGTCCTGTTCACCATATGGGCCTCTTATCGATATGAGACCTGTTTATTAGCTTTTCATAGGAATGCCTGTAGACTACATATCTCCTGAGCCCGTGGGGCTTGGCTTTGAGACTCATTGAGTATTAATAGCCTTCTGATTTTCTGTTTGGGGGTAGAGGCACCTTAAGTAAGGGCTGGCAATATAGATGTGGTGTAGGGGCCTGCCTCTGTCGATACCGTCGGCCGCTATGTCGTTGATCTCCGGGATGACAGACGTGGAAAGTTTCGGGATCTGTCTTGTGATGTCTATCCTCCCCTCGGCCATGATTTTGTTGCCGATGAAGATGATTATAAGAGTTTGAGCTGCTCAAGAGAGGATATGTACAGGCATCTTTATGAATTTGAGGAATGCGATTCTAACGCCTGGGTAGGAGGCGAATATGACGATAAGCTGTGGAGGATGGCTGCTTCTGGAATTGAAGGGACTTCCGGTAATT
>JBAXZU010000135.1:0-4018 GCA_041670225.1 Bacilli bacterium
GCTGAAAAATCAATTTATGCCTATACATCATCCTACGAAATCAATATTCCTGGAGTCTCTGACTTCAATTTAGGAGATGCCTTGAATATCGTTCTGGGCGAAGTATCAGTCAATTTTGAGAATGATGAAGCAAAAGTTAATTCAGCTCTCAAGGATTATCTAGCAAAATATCCTAAACTTCAGGCCTCCTATTCCGATAATACCTTATGGTTTAAGGGTATCCCTGCCCATGGTTCCATGCCTTGGCTCGGATTAAATGCCGGTCTTCATCTCCTTAATTTCTTAGGAACTTTCCTTGACATTCAGCTTTTGAAAAATATCTTTTCTTGGTATGAAGACGGAAAAGGCTTAGCCTTTGATGGAAACTACACCGATAAATATTTCTCAGAAACCTCATACAATATCGGAAGAATTTCTTATGCTGATAACAAACTCACTTTAGCCTGCAACCTCCGTCTCCCGGCCGGAATGAACGTTACTGGCATTCTTGAAAATGTCAGCAAAAAGACCAGTTCCTCGGTCATTCTTCTTGGAGGCAGTGATGGGTTTGTCTCCGATCCTGAATCTGATTTCATCAGAATCTTAATGAATTCCTATCAGAAAGAAACTGGTGACATAACTTCAAAACCTGAAGCTATTGGTGGTGGTACTTATGCCCGAGAAAGCAAGAATTCAGTTGCTTTCGGAGCTGCCTTCCAGGGAAGAGATTATCGAATGCACGGAAATGATGAATATTTCCCAATTGCTGATTTCTATGACAATATGCAGATTTATGCCCATGCCATTGATGATTTAGGCGAATATCTCCGTTCAGGAAAGATGAAATTCTAATGAGACTGCGACATCGTAAATGGACCGATGAGGTTCTGACTGATAATACCGACATCGGAAAAGATCTTTCACAGCTCAATGTGGAAGTAGTCAAAGACTATCATAACCTGGAGATTGGATGCGGACTTGGTGGTTTTCTTTTGGAACTCAGCCGCCGTAATCCAGATAAAGACTTCTTAGGAGTCGAAGTAAATCTCAATGCTTTTGCCTCAGCCATAAAAAGTGCGTCTGAAATCAAGAAAGATCAAACAAACTTCCTGATTGTCAATTCTCCAATTGAACGCCTTTTCCCTTTGTTCAGCGACGGACAGCTAAATACAATCTACATTAATTTTCCTGATCCCTGGCCTAAGAAAAAACAGAAACACCGTCGTCTTTCCTACCCAACCATGCAAAAGGAATACTATCGAATCCTTTCCGAAAACGGAACTTTATACTTCCGTACCGATAACATTGATTTATTCAATGACACCATTGAATATTTTGCCAATGCCAACCTCTTTACTTTCGAAGTGATTCAGCCTTTCTATAGTGAAAAGACTGATTATCTTCCGGGCACTGAATACGAAAAGAAATTCAGAGCTAAAGGCGTTGACATCAACTTACTTATTGCCCATAAGAAATAATCAAGTAAACGAAGTGAGAAAGCTGCATTGCTTTCTCACTTTTTTAGTATTTAAGCAGATAATTTTCAATTTTTTATCTCAAAAGTTTAAAAAAGAATGTTAAAAAAAGGCATTAATAAATAATTATATTAATAAATATAAGTTCATTAGGCAGGCCTTTTTTGATAATTTTAATATTTTTTAGCACTCAATGCTTGAATTTGCTAAAAGTTCTTCTATAATATGAGTAGCATTTGAATAAAAGAGTGCTAGAACGGAGACAAGAATGAATCAAAACCGTGAGTTCCAAATCTTGAAACTTATTGTTGAAGAATACATCAGAACTTCACAGCCTGTCGGCAGTAAAGTCCTTCTTCAAAAATATTCCAGCCTTAACTGTTCAAGTGCAACAATCAGAAACAGCATGGTCACGTTAGAAAAGGACGGCTACATTGAAAAGACTCATGTCTCATCAGGACGTGTTCCTTCTTCAAAAGGCTATCAATACTATCTAGATCATCTCGATTCAAAATCATTATCAAATAATATTGATCTTGAATTCCAAAAAGAATTCCAAGCTGTTCTCAACAATCATACTTCCTGTATGGAAGATGCCTTAGCCAAGAGCTGCGAATTGGTCTCAGAAATGACCCAAATGGCAACGGTAGTCTTAGGCCCAAAGGCCGATCAGGAAACCTTAGTTTCCCTCCAGCTTATCAAGCTCAATGATAATCAGGCTATGGGTATCTTCATTACCGACTCAGGCTATGTAGAAAAGAAAACCTTCGTTATTCCCAAAACTGCTACTACTTCCATAGATACGATGGTCAATGCTGTCAAAGTCCTTAATGACCGACTGACAGGAAGCAAAATACCCGATCTTCATTCCAAAGCCACTGCCATTGCTCCTATCATCATAAATATGTTCGGCAATTCTGGCGAATACATTATGAGGGCTTTGCTTGAAGCCTTAGTAAACTTTGCCGGAAAACGATATGAAGTCTATGGTCAGAAGAATCTCTTATCTCTTCCAGAGTTTGCTGAAGACAATGAGGCTTTCCTTAATGCCATTGATGCAATAGAGAACCCCCATAGAATTGAACATGACCTAGCCAACAATGATGATCTAGGTTCAGTAAAGATTGGTTTCACCAATGACACAGCTGGTGACCTAGCAATTGTCAGTAAAGCCTTCACAAGCAAAGATTCCATTGCCTTAATTGGTCCAAAAAGAATGGATTACCGCAAAGTCCTAGGAATTCTCGACTATGTCATCTATATGTTAGAAAAGAAATTCTCTTCCGATTCCTCATCCACCTCAGCCCTCGTTCCAGTATCCCAACCAACCGAGGTTGATTCGAATAAAAAGAAACCTACCAAGAAAACAACTAAGAAGACCAAGAAAGGAGAAGCTAAATGAGTGATGAAATGAAAGAAGCTGCCAAGACTGAAGAAAAAGCCATGTCTGAAGAGACAAAGACCGAACCGAAGAAGGTAGATTCCAAGAAAGAAAAGAAAGAAAACGAAGAAATCAGCAAACTTCAGAATGAACTTGCTGAAATGACAAAAAAGTTTGAAACAGCTGAAAAAAATTTTGAGGCTGCCGATAAGAATGCCGAAGATTGGAAAAATAAGTACTACGAAGCTTATGCTGATATGTCAAATGTCAGAAAGCAGATTCAGAAAGAAAGCGATGATTTCAAGAAATATGCTGTTGAGAAGTTTGTCAAAGACATTATTCCAGCACTTGATTCCTTCGACTACGCTCTGAAAAAGGAACAATCTGATCCCGCCCTTCAGAAATATCTTGAAGGATTCCTGATGATCAATAATAAGTTCCTTGATGCCTTCAAAGCCCATGACATCCAAGTCATTCAGGCTCAGAAAGGCGAAGAATATGATCCTAATTTGATGGAAGCCTTCTCCTCAATTGATGGAGAAGAAGACAACAAAGTTGTCGATGTCTTCCTCAAGGGATATAAACTACACGACCATCTCTTACGTCCATGTGGTGTCATCATCTCAAAGAAAGCTGAAGTTCAGCCGACCGAAGATAAAAAAGACACTGTCGAATCCGATAAGAAAGACGAAAAGTAAATATAAAAAAATTTTGGAGGAAAAATTATTATGGCTAAAGAAGTTATCTTAGGTATCGATTTAGGTACTACAAATTCAGTTGTTTCTTATATGCAGGAAGACAGAACCGTCAAGGTTATTCCTTCTCCAGAAGGAACCAACACCTGCCCTTCTGTTGTTTCTTTCAAAGCTGGCGGTGAAGAAATTGTTGGCAATGCTGCCAAGCGTATGCTTCTCACTAATCCTGACACTGTCTCTTCTATCAAGAGAAAGATGGGAACCAGAGAAACTGTTCATATCAATTGTCTGAACAAGGACTTTACTCCTGAAGAAATCTCAGCTAAGGTTCTTAGCTATATGAAGGGATATGCCGAAAAATATTTAGGTTTCCCTGTTAAGAAAGCCGTTATTACCTGCCCTGCCTATTTCAATGATGATCAGAGACAGGCCACCAAGAATGCCGGTACTATTGCCGGTCTTGATGTTGTCAGAGTTATTTCCGAACC
>JBAXZU010000136.1:0-3993 GCA_041670225.1 Bacilli bacterium
AGACGACATCAATGCCGGCCTGGGCATAACCGGAAATTATGGAATCAAAATAAGAAACTGAGGCCGGCCATTGTCCGAGGGTAGAATTCTGAACTAGTGTAACCATATGATAGAAAGGAAGGCATTGGCAGACAATTTTGAAGCCTGACATCATACTGATTGGCATGAACATGCCTGACATAATGGCTGCTAGATTAATGACAATGGAAGATATTCCGCCAATAGCCTTTTCATTGACTAGGACTCCGAAGAAGATTCCGGCTGAAATGAAGAATAGAGCAATCGGAATATAGAGAACAAAAGTGATTAAGGTTTCTAGAGTCCACGGATTGAAACGGATGCTTGAATCCGGGAGTCCGAAACTGAAGAGCCATCCTAATAAATAGACAATGACCACCTGAATAAGGGCAATGGCAAACATCGGAATTGCATAGCCTAAGAAGAATTCGACTGGTTTCATCGGAGATATTCTCAATCTGGAGGTAAATGATGTTGATCTGTCTTTACTGACTAGCATACCGACAAAGAGAGTTAAGAAGGAAAAACCGAAGACAGCAATTCCGGGAACAATGTTGTTGGGTAAGAACATTGGTGTCTGAGCACTGATTACTTCAGCTGTTTTTCCAAAGGTGAAACAAAAGAAGAGAATCAGCATTGCGACAGGAAAAGCAAAATTGAAAATAGAAGAAAGTGGATCTCTGATAATTTCTTTCAGATTTCTTTTTGCAAAATTTAAAGCTCTTGACATGTTATTCACCAACCTTTTCAGTTGCAATATTAATAAAGGCGTTTTCAAATGAAGCATCTTTACCTTGCTTTTTTAATTCATCGACTGTTCCTAAGCCTTTTAATTCACCTTTGGCCATAATGGCTATTCTTGAGCAAAGGGCTTCGGCTTCTTCAAGATAATGGGTTGTCAGAATGATGGTCTTTTTTCCACGGAGAGATTCAATGATGGACCATAGTTCTCTTCGGGCCAGAATATCTAGGCCTAAAGTGGGTTCATCAAGAATCAGAATCTTTGGATTGGAAATCAAAGCTAGAGCAATTGATAGTCTTCTTTGCCATCCGCCGGATAAGGTTTTGCCTTTCTTGTCCATTACTTCCTCAAGATTTAAGCTTTCCGCTGTTTTTCTGACTTCTTCTTTGATGTCTTCTTTCTTTATTCCATAAAGGGCGGCCATAAATTCTAGATTTTCCCGGACTGTCAGAAGCGGGGCAATGGCAGTTTCCTGAGGTGAAACATCAAGAATGGTTTTGATGTATTCAAAATCCGTGGCAATAGAATGGCCGAGAACCAAGACCTCTCCGCTGGTTGGCTTAATAAGGCAGGATAGAATTTTGATAATGGTAGTTTTACCCGCCCCATTTACTCCTAAAAGGCCAAATATTTCACCTTCCTTGATGCTGAATGAAACATTCTTCACTGCCTGTGTTGTCTGATAATTTTTTACTAAATTCTTTATTTCTATTGCATTATTTTCCATTGTCGTTTTTCTCCTTTTTGAATTGCAGTAACATTCCCTGATAGAAATTAATCAACAGCATCTCAATAATGTCATCAGTATAGTTGATGGTTTTGGTGGCAATCATTGAGGCAATACCATGAACAAATATCCAACTTGACAGATGCATTAATTTAATTTGGTCGGATTCCAATCCGGTTGATTTGTGGATGGTTTCTTCTATTATTTCCTTATCTTCCTTAGAATCGATATTCACATTGTCATAGTTTTGATTGGAATTATTCATATATAGGAAGCGGAAGAGGTTTGGATGTTCTTTAGCGAATTTTATGTAAGCCAATCCTGAACCAAGAAATGGTTTAGGATTCTTTAGTCCTTCGTTAATATATCCTTCATAGAGGGTTAAGGCAGCTTTCTTGATTTCACTTTCGATTTCTTCCATGTTCTTGAAACAATAGAAGAGAGGCTGAGTGGAACAGGAGAGCATTTTAGCTAAAGATCGGGCATTCAGTTGCTCTAGACCTTTTTCTTCAATTAGCTGCAGTCCTTTTGAAACAATCTGCTCTTTGGTTATTTTTGATTTTGGTGGCATGGTGTTCTCCTTAATAACAATTGTTATATAACAATCGTTATTTAAAATCAAGTCCTTTCTAATTAAAAAAGTTAGTTTTATATAACTATCTTTATGAAAGTGAAAATACTATAATATTGATATTTAAGGAGAAATATATATGCCTTGTACAACAATATTAGTCGGAAAAAAAGCCAGTTATGATGGTTCAACCTTAATTGCCAGAAATGATGACTCACCTTCTGGTCAGTTTCATGTAAAGAAAATGGTTGTTGTTCAGCCCTCTGATCAACCACGTCACTATCAGGCTGTTGAATCAGGAGTTAAGATTGAACTTCCTGATAACCCTTTAAGATACACAGCTTGTCCTAATGTTGATCCTTCTGAAGGAATCTGGGCTGCCAGTGGAATCAATTCATTGAATGTTTCTATGAGTGCTACAGAAACGATAACCAGTAATCCCAGAGTTTTGGGAGCTGATCCCTATGTTAAGAAAATGTGTGATGCCAATGGGAAGAAATATCCTGGTGGAATCGGTGAAGAAGATTTGGTTGTTCTGGTTCTTCCCTATATCCATTCGGCTAGGGAAGGTGTTCTTCGTTTAGGAAGTCTGCTTCAGGAATATGGAACTTATGAACCTAACGGAATTGCTTTTTCGGATAAAGATGAAATCTGGTGGTTGGAAACCATTGGTGGCCATAATTGGATTGCCAGAAGAGTGAAAGATGAAGAATATGTAGTTATGCCGAATCAGTTTGGTATGGATAAATTTGATTTTGAAGATGCCTATGGAGAAAAGAAAGAAAACCTCTGTTCGCCGGAATTAAAGACAATCACTGACAAATACCATTTGGCTTTGGATATTGATGATGATTTCAATCCTCGCTTAGCTTACGGAAGCCATACTGATTCCGATCATATTTACAATACACCCCGTGCCTGGTTCATGGAAAGATATCTGAATCCCAGAACCTGTGTCTGGGATGGCATTGATGCTGATTTTTCTCCTGAAAGTGATGATATTCCATGGGCAATGGTTCCAGAAAGAAAAATCACCATCGAAGATGTGAAATATCTTCTTTCTTCACATTATCAGCAGACTGAATATGATCCTTATTCCAAAATTAATTCACCGAAAAAGAACATGTACCGTTCTATCGGCGTTAACCGAACAAGTTTTATGTCAATTGCTCAGATCAGGAATGATGTTAAAGAAGAGTTCTCAGCTATTGAATGGGTTTGCTTTGGATCCAATGTCTTCAATGCTATGATTCCTCTATATACCAACTGTGATGTTATTCCGGAATATTTAGGAAATACTTCACTGACTGTCTCTACTGATAATTTCTATTGGGCTAGCCGACTGCTTGGCGTTATGGCTGACAGTTGCTATAATTTTAGTGCCATCCATATTGAAAGATATCAGGATGCTATGGCTAATATTGCCCATGAGACCATTGATAAATATGATGATGAAATGTCATTATCGGAAGATATTTCTTCTCTGATTGATGATGCTAATGCCTACTTAGCAATACGTGGAAAAGAATTGACTGATGCTGTGCTTAATAAGGTTCTCTTTGAATCAAGCATGCATATGAAAAACGCTTTTTCTCGGTCAGATAACTAGATAAGAAAAACCCGCTGATGGATTTCCAAAAGCGGGTTTTTTAATAGTTTGGTGTACCGACTAAACCAAGAATAAGTGAAACAATGAACATCAGCATTGAAATGGTATTTATTGAAATAACCAGATAAACATAATTATGTTTGGAAATGAAGGGATAGCTGGCATCGATAACTATTGAGAGCGAATAGAAGATTAATGCTGAAACCATGAAGAAAGGTGTCAGGGAATATACGTTGTTGAAAATTGAATTGAAGTGAATTGTGGTTGAGACAATATGATGTCCACCATTTTCGATTCCGGGAATTTTTGCGGTTGATGAAAGCATA
>JBAXZU010000137.1:0-3940 GCA_041670225.1 Bacilli bacterium
TATTACAACTGCCATTCCTGCCGTAAGAACGGACATTGCGAATTACTGGAAGCGGCCCGTGAAGTCGGCGCCCGTCCTGAAATGTATGTCGGTAATAAAACTCAGACTACAATCGATGAGATAGCTCCTGGCATCGTCCGTGATACTTCCAAATGTATCTTATGCGGCCGTTGTGTCGAAGCCTGTAAAAAGGCCCAGGGTATCGGCATTCTCGGATTTGAGAATCGCGGTTTCAAGACCATTGTCGGACCTGTCGCCAATCGTTCGTTTGTCAATGTTCCCTGCATTCAGTGCGGTCAGTGCACCTTAGTCTGTCCGACCGGTGCCTTGATGGAGCACAATGACATCAACAGAGTTGAAAAAGCCTTTGCTGACAAGAAGACTGTCATCTGTATCGTAGCTCCTGCTGTCCGTGCCTCTATCGGCGAAGAATTCGGTGATAAAATCGGAACTAACAGCACTGGCAAATTAGCTGCCGCTCTTCATCGTTTAGGATTCTTCCGTGTCTTTGACAACAACTTCGGCGCTGACTTGACCATCATGGAAGAGGCTACTGAATTCGTTAAGAGATTCTCTTCTCATACCGCTAACCCGATGCTCACATCCTGTTCTCCTGGCTGGGTCAACTATATCGAGTATTATTATCCGAACCTTATTCCCCATCTCTCTACCTGCAAATCCCCTCAGCAGATGATGGGTGCCATCATCAAGTCCTACTATGCCGAAAAGCATAATCTCGACCGCTCTAAGATCGCCGTTGTCTCTGTTGTTCCCTGCGCAGCCAAAAAGTATGAGAGACAGAGAAAAGAAATGAATGTCGATGGCATTGAAGATATCGATGCTGTCATCACTACCCGTGAATTAGGACAGATGATCCGCAGAAGCGGCATCATCTGGAATCGTCTTCCCAATGAAGACTTCGACCATGATTTCATCGGAGAGAACTCCGGTGCCGGTGTTATCTTCGGTGTCACTGGCGGTGTCATGGAAGCTGCAATCAGAACCGCCTACCATATCCTTACCAATGAGGAGATGGAGCCGGTTGTCTTCCAGCCTTGCCGTGGTTTAGCCGGAATCAAGGATGCTTCCTTATCTATCAACGGAACAACCATCAATATTGCCGTATGCTCTGGTATGAAAAATGCCAAGATCCTCTTGAATCAGATCAATACCGGATCCTGCAAATACGATTTCATCGAGATCATGGGCTGCCCTGGCGGCTGCATCAATGGCGGCGGTCAGCCTTATGTCTTCCCTGTCTTCTTACCTAATGAAGATCCTGAAATCTGGAATACCTATGCTGAAAAGAGAGCTCAGGTTCTCTATGATGAAGATAAGGGCAAACCGATCAGAAGAAGCCATCTCAATCCTGATATTCAGAAATTGTATGCTGATTATCTTAAGCGTCCTGGTTCAGCAATCGCTGAGAAGCTTCTTCATACAACTTACGATGAACATCGTGAACAGTATCCGGAGCCGACACCAGAGACTACTCCGATTACTAAGGGCTGATAGAACGCAAAAGCTCTCTTTCTAAATGAAAGGGGGCTTTTTTGGAGTAACAGACTATTAGTTTTTTCAACAGTGTTGCTGCAAAACCTAGCAAGAATATGTAGATTATTGGATTATTGTTGCTCAAAGGACTTTATAGAGAAGTCGGTAGAAACCAAAGAATGAAAAAGATACGATTCTCTTAACCCCTGTCTTATTAATAAAAACCTTTAATTTGGCATTTGCAATTATTTGATGTAAATCAAATTTATAGTAACTGGTTCTGGGTTCCAATCACAATCACGGGCAAAATCATTATCAAACCTGCTTACATAATCTCCATATAAATGTAAAAATATCTTTTTTGTACTACCATATAATCTAAATAAAGAAAAGCAGTAACAGCCAATATAAGTGACGCTTCTTGGCAAATAAAAATTAGCATAACTATTGGCTCGGCTTCCTTGAAAACACAGCTCATCAATTCTTTGAATTTTAGCGGAACTGAGATTTAATCCATCTTTAAAAACATTTCCGCTAAAAGCATATTTTCCGAAAGAATCAATCGTGGCATTTGTAAAAGTGTATTCTGTAAAATTTACATTTTCAAGGCTAAGATCAGATGGCTTAGGCCCGAAATAATCATATCCTTCGCGCTTAAAAGCATGCATTCCGATGCTTGTAATAACGGAATCGGTGAAATCAACATAGGTTATCTTGCCTGTTGACGTTAAATATTGAAATGCATATCCGTCAATTTTCCCAATTTTTGCCTTTTGCATATTTACTTTATTAATTTGACAATGTGAGAAGGCATATTCGGAAATTGTATTGATTGTTGCCCCTGTCATGTTTAAGGTATAAATGGTTGCTTTTTCAAAACAATATTTGCTTATTTGGCTTATTTTAGCATTTGTATAATTCAAAGTTGGGAGACTAGTATTATAAAATGCATATTCATCAACTGTTGAAACATTCGACATTTCAATAATATCTTCGTAAAAATTATCATTAGTCAAATCACAGGACCTGAAAGCGTATTTTCCAATATGTGATACTTTTGTTCCTATTATGGATGCACATTTCTTTTTAGCTTTGACGAACTTATGCGATGTTTTAATCGAACTATCAGTTGGCTTTTGATTAGGATCAAAGGCATAATCCTCTATTGACTCTATATTGTTTGAGGAAGTGAAACTATAGGAAGTGAATCCAAAATCATAGAATGCTTTCACGCCGATTGTCGTAAGTGTTGGCGGGAAAACAATTTTGAAGGTATTGTCGCAGTTAAAAGGACTTAGCTTATTGTTTGTTGAGCTGTCTCCAAAAACTGAATATGCAGTTCCCTCTGGCTGATTTGGATTATAACCGATCTGAGTAATTGGGTGGACTACTTTTTTTGAATCAACTTTAACAGAATAATAGGCTGGTAATTCTAAAGAGGCAAATGTGTACATGGATGAAGTTTTTCCTAGTCCAACAGCAACGATTGTCGCAGGACTATTGGCTACTTCTATGCCGCCTTTAGGAAAAATGAGAGCTATTTTTGGGCCAGTCCAATCTGAAGCATCTTTAAAGCAAACAAGGGTATCGTCATTTGTTTTAAGACCAACTTCATTTCCAAATTCATCGTAATAACTCCCATCGCTTATGACCTTTTCAAAGCTCCATTCTGGAATTTTGATATTGGTCACTTCAGCGACAGCTTCGTTATCAGGAGAAGGAAAGATCCACTTTCCTTTTCCTTCCATGATGGTGAAACTAAAAATGATGCTTATTAAAATCAATAGGCAAGGAAAAAAGTTTCTGAAAATGCTTTTTCTTTTCATATAGAAAACCCCTCTGTAATTTACTTCGAACTCAAGCTGTCTTTATTGGTTACTAAAAGCCCGTGACTAAGCCTATTTTTCAAAGTACTCAATCCCTTTATTTGCTCTGTTTGGTTCTACTGATTTGGTATTTTAGGCAGTTGTTATCCAGTTGTCAATTGTTCCAAATCTGAACTATTGAAGAGTCATCTTTAAAAAAGACAAAAATACATATAATATAAATATTTTCCTTTTTTAGAGCGTTTTCGTTAATTTTCGTTGCCCTCGCCATTTCTTGATATAATTAAAAATCAAAACAATTGTTCGATATGTGTTTTTCTAAGAACATATTAAAAATGAAAAAGCCCACTTTCTCTTTTTTTGACAATTTATTCAAAAAGACACGTAATTCAGAAGAAATAGTCTTCTATAAAAAATATGCATTAAACTATTCTTTTCAGGCATGAAAAAAGGAACCTGGATGAACAGGTTCCTTTAGAGACTTTAATTAATCGTAGTAGTAGAAGTGAGTATCAGTACTGTCTGAACTATAATCCCAGTCACTGGCGAAATTGCTTTCGGTTTGATAAGAGAGGTTATAGAGGCTGACGGCAACGTAGTTCTGGCATCCGCGGATGAAA
>JBAXZU010000138.1:0-3907 GCA_041670225.1 Bacilli bacterium
ATGATAACCATACACTCTTTGATAAGATTCAGGCCGCCTGTCCGAATGAATGCGAAGATTTTTGCCTGAAAAGAATTAAGATGATTACTATGGCTGTTCTTTTTGCTTCCGGCATTCCTTTCTTCCATGCCGGTCAGGAAATCGGCCAGTCTAAGAATATGAAGGGGAATACCTACAATGCCGGCGATGAGCTTAACGGCTTTGATTACAGTCTCTTAAACCAGCGGTATGAAATGCATACCTTTTTCCAGGATGCCATCAAAGCCAAGAAACGCTTCATCAGTTTCTGTGGCAATGATTACGATTCCATGCAGGAACACACCACCTTCACTAATTTGGAAAATAATGCACTGATGATAACTTACGATCTTTCTGACTGCGTGGTTTACCTGATTTTCAATCCGGTTGCCAAGACTTTCCTTTATTCATTTGATGATGATGTCAAACTCATTTTCAATGAGATGGGTGATGTTTACAATAAGGATTTCTATGTGCGCTTAGCAATTGTCAATTCCCTTTCCGCACTGATGTTTATTTCTGAAAAGAAAAAATAGGAGGCTATATCTATGTTTTTTAAATACATCCGTTATGTTTTATCAATAAGTTTCGATTTCGCCTATAATTTCCCATTCTTCACCCGAGCCAGCCATAATCCTGACCGCTATTCTCAGAAAATGCGATCTGACCGTGTCAGGCATTTCATCAGAAACTGCAACCGCAAAGGTTTCCATATGGAATTCATTGTTTCCGGAAAAGAAAACATTCCGGAAGGACAGGTTCTTTTTACTCCTAACCATGTTTCTAATGCTGACCCGATTGCTATGCTCGCTCTTCAGGATAAGCCAATTGCCTTTTTAGCTAAAAAGGAAGTTATCAAAATGCCGGTTATCGGCAAAGTTGTCAAGACAGTCGGCGGACGTTTCATCGACCGCTTTGATTTGAGAAGTGAGGTCAAGGTTTTCCGTCAGATTGATAAAGACCTGCAGAATCATCCTGATCTTAGCTACGTGGTTTTCCCCGAAGGAACCAGAACTCAGCCTCCACTTTATGAAGTCGGAACATTCCATGCTGGCACTTTCAATATTGCTGTTAAGCGTTCCATGCCTATTGTTCCGGTCTGCATGTATTTTACTGACCGTGTCCTTAATACGAATTATCATTATAAAGTTTATCCAATCCAGGTCAGATATCTTAAGCCAATCATGCCTGAGGAATACGAAAATATGACTACGGCTGAGATTGCTCAGAAGGTTCAAAAGGAAATTGCTCTCAACGTTGAGGAAATGAAGACTTTGGATCGTGATTTAGTTAAGAAACTTAACCATTATTCAGATGAAAAAACTAACAAGGTTCTCATGCTTCCTAAATATAAGAAAGTAAAGCAGATTAAGGGATAAAACAAAAGAGACCGGCGCTAATGCCCTGTAGTCTAAGGAAAGTATTTCGAAACACACAAAATAGGGCATTACAAAGGCCAAGGGGCTGTTTAGAAACCTACGTTAAGAATCAATTTCTTAGGAGGTCTGAACAGCCTCTTTTTTTATAGGGTGAAGCCCATTGCTGATAAGACAATTGCTAGGACAATAATATAGACAACCTGATGGAGAGCATAAAACCAAAGAGTATGTCTTCCAATGAAGCAAAAAGGCTTGAAGAAAGGCTTATCCAGTTTTGGCAGCAGAGTTTTCTTTTCTTTATATGCGGCTTTTCCTAAGCTAACACCGATGAAGAAGACTCCGGTATAGGGAAGAATAGGCCAAAAGTCCACTGTGTTGGAATAATAGCCTAAGGCCGAAAGGACAAAGGCCCAGGGATCAGTTTCGAATTCTTTGATTGGTCCGCCGCTGACACTGCTGACTGGCCACTTGATATATTCCCCGTTAAGGTAGATTCCGCTTCTGAGGATGATGCCTGTCATTAGAATCAGAACACCGATAATCAAGAGAAGCAGAGGGGACCCTTTTCTTTTCAGGATTTTTTCAAAAATCAGTTCGATAAGGCCGTAGAGAAGGATTGAGAAAGCCATCAGATGAATGACACCCCAGCCAATGAAAAGATCTTCATTGATTCCAAAGTTGCTGAGGATGAAAGAAACCAACCACGTGAAGAGGGATACTCCGATGGCTGCTCCTGACATCAGAAGACCACGTCTGAGATTGCTTCTGGTGAAGCTGGAAGAAACACCTGAGAGAAAAATGAAGATACCTCCGACTAAGGGGGCAATGACGGTCATTAAGACCGGCTCATAGAAAATATTGGTGCAGAAACCGATGAAGTCACTGAACATGGGGTAATTTCTGATTTGCGTGTAATAATTGGAAAAGATTCCCGGAATAGAGGAGAAATCAAAGCAGAGATGGTAAAGCATGACCACGATGATCGGCAGACATCTAAGAAAATCGATTTCAAAAATTCTTTTTGGCTTATTGGGGTTGATGTTTTTGGTAAGAATAGCCTGTCTTTTTTTCATGTGAATTACTATACCACGTTTAGGCTTTGATTAAAAGCTTACAATCTAAGGGTAGAAAAAACGGCTTTTGGAGTTTTGAGCATCATTTTTTCTTTTTAACTTTATTTTCAAAAAAAATATCTTAAAGAATTAGTGTTTGCTGTTAATCACATCAAGAGAAAATAAAGTTGTTTTTCTCTTTAAAAAGGTTGTTTAGGAAGAAGAAAATCTTTATAATTTTAGTATATGTTTTTTGAATAAAAGGACAATTAATCTGTGACCAAATTATTTGATAAAATTCCTGATGAGCTGTTCAGCCCATTATCGAGAAAATATAAGACAATCTACAGCTACGCACTCGTCTGTCTCTATCATCTTTTGAAAACCAGAAAGAATGATATCAGACGAAGCGAGTATGCTGCTCTTTTAAGAAGCCAGGGAACTGAACTTCTGGAACTTTTTGATTTGAAGATTGATCAGCTCGATGATTACGGTGATGAAGAAAAAATTGTCATCACTGACGAAAAAGAAAAAGCCAAGGAAGATGAGTCGGTTTTAGGCGAAAAAATCAACTATATCATCCGAAAATTGGCTAAATGCGGTTGGTATATCATCTCCAAGAATCCTAAGACCAATATCGAACTGATTTTCATTCCAGCCTATTCCATTCAGTTTATGCGTCTGATTGATGAACTGACTAGCGATGCTTCCTCTTATCTGCCCTTAGTCCATCAGACTTATGCTGAATTAGTGATGGAAGATGAAAAAGAAGATGACTACATGTATCGTTCACTGATGAATGCCAGAGCTAATGCTGACAATTTGGAAATGTCGGTCACGCTGTTAAGACAGCAGATTTGTGTTTTCGGAAACCGTCTTTCCTTTGTCTTGGATCCTAATGAGGCTCTTAAGCAGCATTTTGATGAATACCGCAATGATATTGCCGACCGTTACTATCATCCGATGAAGACTTTTGATTCCTTAGGACTTTATTCTCAGCCGACCATTGCTATTTTGAGAAAATGGCTCAAGAGTGAACGTATTGTCACCCTTTTAGCTAGGGAGGCTAAGGCCGAACCGGTCAATTCCCATAAGAAAGAGGGCGAGCTAGCCTCTGAGGTTATTAAGACAATATCTGAGATTATCGATATTTTTTCACGAATCACTTCCGCTTTTGATGATATTGATACTGCTAATGCCAATTACACTGAGGCGGTTCAGAAGAAAGTCAATTATTTGGCTTCCAGCGATAAGACTGCCAAAGGAAAGATTGACCGTATCATCTTAGCTATGGCCCAGGAAATCAAAAACAATCCGGCTTTATCCTACGAGGAAATGCCGGTTCTTACTCAGGCTAGCGAATCCATGATTCTTCCCAGACAGGGATTTTTCAATTCTGCCAGTCTGAATATGCCTTTCAAAAGAGGAACGGAAGATATCAATACTGAGCCTTTGCCA
>JBAXZU010000139.1:0-3877 GCA_041670225.1 Bacilli bacterium
GAAATGAAAGAACAAAAGAGGTAACCTATAATGTTCTCCATGATCTGCTGAAGAAAATCCTCATTGTGTTATTCCCGTTTGTTCCTTTCATTACCGAAGAGATTTATTCCTATCTTCCTGAACACCGAGTTTCTATCTATACCGAAGACTATCCAACCTGCACCGGATACAAGATGGATAAATCCGCTATTGATTTGACTAATTCCTTGAATGATGCCATCAAGGCCATTCGTAATCATAAGAGTGAAAACGGTCTTGCTCCTAACGCCCCCATCAATCTTTCCGTTTACGCTTCCAAAGATGTCTTCGATATGATTGAACCTTATATTCGCAGATTCTCTTTTGCTAAGGAAGTGACTTTAATTACTGAAAAGAATGATGATCTTCTTCATTTCAAGAGTTTTGCCTTGAGTATCACTGATTTCGAAACAGCAGATTCCAAGCTTCAGAAGCAAAAACATATCGAATATCTCAAACAGGAAATTGCCAGATCTGAAAAAATGCTTTCCAATCCTAATTTCCTTGCCAAAGCTAATCCCGATAAGGTCACTCTTGAAAAAGAAAAGTACCAATCCTATTTGGATGAATTAAAAAAATATTCTGATTAGTTGGATAAAACCTTCTCATATTGCCAATAGCAAGTGAGGAGGTTTTTTATATGAAACCAAGAATCATGTCATCTGAAGAAATGGAGGAGACCGTTGGTGGGGAAGCAATTACCCTTTCTGCTATCTTAGCCCTGATGGCTATCGGCTTAACTGCTGTTATCTGTTATCGTCTGTTTTTCTCTGGCTCAGGAAAGACAACTCTTCCGGGCGGATTTACTTTTCAATGGGGAAAATAGATGACATCCTTTTGCCAAGGGAAAAAGCAAATATTCTCGGAATTGAAAGTCTTTCCGATTCGGAATTAATCGCTATTCTTTTAAATACGGGGTCAAGAAATGAGAATGTTCTTGAACTTTCTAACCGTTTATTGGTGGAAAGAAACGGGCTGCTAGGCCTGTTTCAATCAAGTAAGGAACAGCTTTCATTATTCGGAATCAAAGACGCTAAAGCCTATAGGATTTTAACTGTTTGCGAAATTCTGAGGAGACTGCCTAGTTTAAAACAGCTTAAGGCCGAAACATGTGAAGAAGTCTTAAAGGCAACTGATATTTTCTTTGTCGGCCAGAAAACGGAAGTTGCCATATTAGTATTTCTATCGAGGGATAAAACAATTATGTCAATTAAATCAATAACTGAGCATCAAGAGGACAGAGTTTCGCTGAATCTTAAAGATGCTCTGGAAAAAGCAAAAAAATATGGGTCAAGATGGCTGGTTGCCGTTCATAATCACCCTTCCGGAAATGTAAATCCATCAGAAGAGGACCTGGAATCAATTAAAAAAATGGATACTTTGTGTTCATTATATTTTTTAGCTTTATATGATTTCATTATCAGATCGGATGATGAATACTATTCCATGCGTGAATCTGGCGGAAAGAAAATCCGGAAAAAACTAATTAAAAAGCAATAATCCTTTTTGCTTTAATAAAGTTTTTTAGTCTTCGTGAGTTTCAAATTTCTTTTCCTAAGAAACTATAATCGCAAGGCATACTTTTATAATGCAAAAAATTAGATAAAATTGAAATGAAGCGATAATTTCATTTTACCTTGAAAATAGTAACTGTTAAAACTATAATTTATTTATACTCAATAGGGGGGAATGCTATGGCTTACACAATAGACAAGAATCTTGAAGCTGGGATGAAAATGCTTGCTGATGGCAAGAAAATTGATGCCGGTCTTAAATTAATCAATAAATCTGCACGTAAAGGTACTACTAAAGGCAAGTCATTTTTTGAAGTTGGACGTATCATTCGTGAAGGCGTCCCCGGACTTGAAGCCAAACCTGAAGAAAGCCGCAGATATTATGATGCTGCTGTCAGTCAATTCTTTAAGGAAAATCGTGATTCAATGGATAATCGTGAATTAGGCGATTATTTCAATTATGGCTTGGGAACTGAACCTGTTAATCTTGAGAAAGCTCTTGAATATTATGATTTATCCGCTTCACAGGGAGATGATGAGGCTGCCGCCAAAGCTGCTGAAATCCGTAAGTCTGTTGATTCCAAGAAGGCTGTCACTGTTGTCGAGGATGTGAAACCTGTTGAAACAAATACTGCTGTTTCTGAAGCAACTCCTGTTGCTGCTGCAGCCGTTGTTGCCGGTGTTTCAAATGTTCCCTCTCAGGCTAGTGCTGTCACTGAAACTAGCAAAGTGGCAACTATTGAAACTGTTCCTGCTGTTGCCCCTGTCAGTGAACCTGTCCAGGATGAAACCGTCAAAATTCAGCTTGATACTGATAGTCTCCTTATCAAGGCTATCCGTTTAATTGATGATCCTTCTTCAACCTTAAAAGACCGTGCTGATGGTATTGAATTAGCTAAGGCTGCCTGTGATGAAGGCTCATTGAGAGCTGCTGTTCTTTTAGGCTTCCTTTATGAAGGCAATAGTTCTTTAGTCGCTAAGGATTATTTAGTTTCCAAGAAGTATTATGAATTGGCTGTTTCCAGAGGCTCTGCTTCTGCTGAATTCCGTTTAGGAAGATTATATATGAACTCTGTCAGCGGATTTGCTGATGAAGAAAAGGGACATCAGCTTATTATTGATAGTGCACATAAGGGTTATTCTTATGCCTTAAATTATTTAGGCGATTGTTTCAGAGAAAAGGTTTCTGATTCCAAGAATTTGGAAGTCAGTTATAGATACTATGCTTTGGCTGGAGAGAGAGGCCTTGGCTTAGCCTATCATAATATGGCTGAAATTGATGCTAGCCGTCAGCAGCTTGAACTTTCTAAAAAGCATGAAACTTATGCCGCTGAACGTGGCTACTTACCTGAAGAAGGCATTCAGGATCCGTTATTCAATTCTGTTCATAATTAATAAATCTGAAAAGCAGCCAATTGGCTGCTTTTTTCTTTTTTAAAGATTGTTTTCTGAAGCAGGCTTGAGTTTAATTCTTGAATACGGAAAAACCTAATAGATACTTTCGGTTTGGTTTATTTGAAAATGCTTTTTACAAATATTTATTTTCCGGTTTTGCCTTTATGAAATCAGAAGCGAAGAATTTAAAATTTGAGCAAATAATTTAGATATATATATTAATATTAAAATTTTTAAATCTATATAAATAAATATATTTAAAAAATAAAATTTACTGATATATAATCAACCAATTTATTAAGCTGAAAAAAATAATTTAAAATATTTTCATTTTTTTGTTGACTATAGTAATTCCAAATGGTAGAATTTTATTCGCGCTTCGGAAGAAACGCAATACTGTCGCTCTTTGAAAACTGAGTGGGATGACCAGTAAATACACCAAACGTCAATTGGCCTTAAGGTCAGATGAAGTGAAATGTAGAACCGGACATAACAAGATAAACACAAGTCGGCTGCCAGGCCGGCCTCGCAATAAAATTTATTGAGAGTTCGATCCTGGCTCAGGATAAACGCCGGCGGCGTGCCTAATACATGCAAGTCGAACGAGTGCAGCAATGCACGAGTGGCGTACGGGTGAGTAACACGTTGGGAACCTACCCCAGAGACCGGAATACCAGGCGGAAACGCCTGCTAATGCCGGATGAAGCCGGGAGGACGCAAGTCCTTCCGGTCAAAGGCTGCTTCGGCAGCGCTCTGGGATGGCCCTGCGTCGCATTAGCTAGTTGGCGGGATAACAGCCCACCAAGGCCGGGATGCGTAGCCGAGCTGAGAGGCTAATCGGCCACATTGGGACTGAGACACGGCCCAGACTCCTACGGGAGGCAGCAGTAGGGAGTATTTGGCAATGGGGGAAACCCTGACCGAGCAACGCCGCGTGCGCGATGAAGCCC
>JBAXZU010000140.1:0-3873 GCA_041670225.1 Bacilli bacterium
ACTTATCACTTTGCTCATTTAGTCGATGATCATTATATGGGAACGACTTTAGTCACCCGTGGCGAGGAATGGATTTCTTCCCTTCCGATTCATATTGAATTGTTTGAGGCTATGGGCTGGAAACATCCTAAGTATGCTCATCTTCCGGTCATCATGATCAACGATAAGGATACTGGCAATAAGAGAAAGCTTTCTAAACGTAAGGATCCGGAAGCTGCCACTAGCTTCTTCTTAAAGGCTGGTTACCCAATTCAGGGATTTATCGAATATTTGATGACTATTGCTAACTCCAACTTTGAGGCCTGGCTGATGGCTAATCCTAAGGGCAATATGGATGACTTTAATCTCTCCTTCGACAAGTTCTCCCTTGATGGTGCCTTGTTTGATTTGCCAAAGCTCAACAATATCTCCAAAGAGCTCTTAGCCAACATGGACAAAGATACCTTCACTTCTCAGGCTGAAGAATGGGCCAAGGATTATGATCCGGAATTATATGGTTACATCACTTCTGATAAAGCTAAATTTGAAAGAATCATCAACATCGAAAGGGAACAGGAGAAGCCTCGAAAAGACTATGAACGTTTCTCCGATGTCACTCCTAAGATCCGTTTCTTCTATAACGATCAATACGATAAGATGCTGAAAGCTGCTAAACTTCCCTTCAATGAATTCATCAAACCGGAAGTCATCAAGGGTTTCCTGAATGATTTTGTTGCTACTTTAGACTTAACTCATGATGAATCCACGTGGTTCAATGATATGAAGACTTTAGGCGTCAAACACGGCTTTGCCAATGACCGTAAAGTCTATAAGGCTAACCCCAGTCAATATAACGGCTGGTATGCAGACTGCATCTCTTTGATCAGAATTGCCCTCAGTACCTCAGCTCAGGCTCCTAAGCTTTATGATGTCTTAGAGATTTTAGGCAAGGATGAGATTACAAGACGTATCAGTGAAGTTGTAGCAACTTTGTAGGCTAAAAAGACGATGACTGTCAGTAAAAAGACAAAAAGCACTCTTAAGAACGCCTTAAACATCATCCTTTTTGTTCTTTTAACTTTTTTGGCTTTGATTTATGTCCTGAAAGATGATCCTAAGACCACTTTCAGCCTTCTTTCGCAAGCCAATTTCTTCCCCTTATTAATTGCAATCTTTATAGTAATCAGCGCTAATCTTCTAGAAGGAATATCGATTACCGTCTTAACTAAAATCTATAATCCCGATTATCACTATTACCAAGGTTTGATCAATGCTCAGATTGGGGCTTTTGTGGGCTGCATCAATAAGACATCCGCTAATTTCATCCAGGCTTATACCTTCACTAAGCAGGACATCAAGGGTGAGAACGCCGCTTCCATTCTAACGATGAACTTCCTGATGTATCAATTGACACTTACCTTATATTCTTTAGTGATGGTCTTTGTTGGCTATCCTTTTGTGAAAGACGTTCCCCTTGATTTATTAGGAGGAATGAAGATTTTTCCTTTGTCTTTGATTGGCTTCATCATTGATGCCGTCTGCTTAGCCTTGATTTTCTTATTGGCTTGGTGGAAAGGATTGCATCGTTTTGTCGTCAATATCGGTGTAAGAGTACTAAGTGCCTTACATATCATCAAGAACCCGGAGTTTACCCGTAAAAAATGGATTCTGAAGTTTACGACTTACCGTATCGAATCCAAACGACTGATGAAGCATTTCGATGTTGTGATCGTTCTCTTTGTCATCAACATCGTTAAGCAATTATTAGTAAACATCCTGCCTTATATCTGCTTTTGGGCCTTAGGCGTTGATATGTCATCTTTAAGTTTCGTAACCAGTCTGGGCGCTTCAAGCTACATATCTTTGATTTCATCTTACTTAACAATGGGCGCTCCTGAAATTGCTTTCCAAGCAATTTTCTCTTATATACTTACAAATGGAAGCCAATTAGAATCAGTTTTAAATACTGCAAACAGTTTTGCCAGTGCTGGCAATATTCTTTGGAGATCCTTGACTCTCTACTTTAATTTGATTGTCGGAGGCCTGACTTGTCTGTTTTATAAAGGCACTCCTAAAAGATATGAGATTCAAAGCAATACCGCTACTATCTATGATTTAGAATTAGTTAACCTCAGTAATGATAATGATGATTCCACCAAGGAATTCCTCAGGGCCGTTTCTAAAGATAAAAGCCACACTGATTCCGATAATGAGCCGATTCTTACTGAGGCCGAAGTCGAAGACTCTTTAAAAAGAATCCAGAAGAATATGGAGACTAACCGTCAGCAGCGAATCGATGAAAAACCTAGCAGCAAAGAAGTATCACTTACTCTTTCTCTTCAAAAAAAGCAATTAGCCCAGGCTTTGAAAGAAAGTGAAGCCATTAGTAAATCTCTCTCCTTGGATCCGGAAATTCAGAAAGAGTCTTTTGAAGAATTGTCCAACTCGGAGAAGTTTGAAGAAGCCCATCGTCTTCGCAAAGAAAAAAGAAGTGAAAACAAAGCGCATAAACGAGCTGAGAGGGCCAAGAAAAAGCTTGAAAAACTGCAGCCTTATGGTACAACTATCAAATATGATTCCCATAAAGGCTTGGACTTTGAAGGCCCGGAAATGAATGAAGAAAGAACTCTTACTACTAGTGAACCTGACAATTCAGACTTGGACAATCAAAGCAATAAGAATACAATAGCAGGTAAAGACAAGAAATAATGGTTATTGGTATTTTCACAGACACTTATCTTCCGGATGTCAACGGAGTTGCTACCGCCACGAAGAATCTTCGTGATGTTTTGATTGCAAATGGCAATCAAGTCATCCTAGTGACTACTGGTCTAAAAGGTCAGAAACACTTTTCTTTTGAAGATGGCATCATGCGGATACCTGGGAAATCGCTTCGTTTTTTATATGACTACCGCATGGCTTTCATCTATAACCGCAAAGCCTACAAGATATTGAAGAAGATTTCTTTTGACGTCATTCATGTCCAGCAGGAATTCGGCATTTCCATCTTCGGAAGGCTTTGTGCTAAACGTTTCCGGGTACCTCTTATCTATACTTACCATACTTCCTATGAGGATTACTTCAATTCTCTTTCTCATGCTGATCCTTTTAAGGATACCTTCACTAAAAGCACAATCAAGATCATCATCAAAAAGATAGCTTCCTCTAATGCTCAGATTATCACTCCTAGCGAGAAAACCAGATTCTTATTAAAAAGCTATGGCGTCAATAACTACATCAATGTCATTCCTAACATGCTCTCTTTAAGTGAATTCACACAGCCTAAAGACATCGAACGGGAAATTGTTTTTAGGAAAGAACATCATTTGTTAGGTAAAAAGATTCTTCTTTATTTAGGACGTCTAGGAAAAGAGAAGAACGTTGAAGAATTAATCCAAGGCTTTGAGAATTATCAGAAGCTTTATCATGATGATAAAGCGGTCTTTATGATCATCGGAAGCGGTCCTGATCAGAAATCAATTGAAAGCTATGTCAAATTATCCGAATGCAAAGATAAGATTCTCTTCTTAGGACAAGTTCCTCATAGCGATACGGCTTTCTATTATAAATTAGCTGATGTCTTCGTATCGGCTTCCACTAGTGAGACCCAAGGTCTCACCTATTCCGAAGCCACGGCTAGTAAAACCTTAGTCCTAGCTAAGTATGACTTTAACCTTGCTGATTTGATCATTGATGGTTCAACTGGCTTCTTTTTTGATAGTCCCACCAGCCTTGTCGACCGCATAAAAGAGATTCTTACTATAAATATTGACCGGAAAAACCAAATAATAGATGAAGCCTTCAAGAGAAATGAGTCTTTGTTCTCGGCCAAGAGCTATTATGAAAGGATTATGCTTGTCTACAAGAAAGCACAAAGAGGAAACTTCTAGAACC
>JBAXZU010000141.1:0-3794 GCA_041670225.1 Bacilli bacterium
AGGTCAGCTTATCGGCAACTTCTTTCTGAACCATAGCTCCACATGAGCAGAAACCTTTCTGGAGGAAGTATTCGAATAATTCACTGGTGATGTTATAAGGAAGATTTCCGATGAACATTCTTTTATCCATTGAGGAGTAGGCATCAGGATCAAATCTGAGGAAATCCGACTGAACGAGAGTTATGTTAGTTTTATCCGCCGTGATATCTGAAAGAATCTTTATCATATCCCGGTCAGCATCAACAGCGATAAGTTTCTTAGATTTCTGACTGAGAGGAAGAGTCAAAGCTCCTAATCCGGGTCCGATTTCAATAACGACATCATAGTCTTCGGGAGTCATGGAAGTAACAATTCTTTTGATGATTCCTTCACTGATTAGGAAGTTCTGACCAAAGGATTTTTTGGCAGCAAAACCGTATTCTTTCAGTAATCCTTCAACACGGGCTTTTTCACTGATCATTATCAATTACCTCCTTGATATCATTAATGTCTTTATTCAGAATCAATAGAAACTCTTCTACTTTTTTGGCCGAAGTATAAGGCAGTGAATAATGCTCAACCAGCCTCATTCTTTTTTCTTTACTTCCAGGACCAGACAGAGCTAGATCAAAATAATCTTCGCTATCAAAACTGGGATTTTCTTCACAGTAGATATCGTGGTAAATATAGGGATGGAGAAGATCTTTAATATCTTCGATATCCATCTGAGCTATACCGACTTTATTTTTAGCAATAGCTTTTTTCTTTTCGGCTTTGACGACAATACAGGAACCGACATACTTTTCGATTCTTTCGGAAATATTCCTGCCAGGGCCATCAGGATCGGTGATGATGACAAACTGTCTTTCCTGGTGAGCGGTTTTCAGAAATTCGGTAATTTCTTTTCTGAAGAATTTTCCGCCGGTAGTTAAAACATAGAGACAGCCGATTTTCTTTAGCTTGTCTTCATCAGTTTTTCCTTCACAGATATAAAGATAGCGGTTATTCTGTAAGTAATCGTTATTTGATTCCATAAAACTTTTCTCCATTCTCTAGTAGTATGTCAGCCATAGTTTCTTCATCGATTTGTCGTAGCTGAGCCATCTCGGAAATGATTAAAGGAATATAGCTAGGTTCGTTTCTTGTTCCTCTGAAGGGGGTAGGGGCTAAATAAGGTGAATCGGTCTCAGTCATGAAAGAATCCAGTTGTCCTTTGGAAACAATTTCCTTTAAGACTTTTGAGTTTTTAAAGGTAACAACACCACCAATTCCAATCTTGAATTCAAGGGGAAGCTTTAAATATTCCCGATATATTTCTAAGCTTGAACTATAGCAGTGAAGATCGACTTTCTGAGGTTTTTCTTCTTTGATGATATTGAAAGTATCCCAGGCAGCATCACGGGAATGGACAACTATCGGAAGGGAATGCTGCTTTGCAAAACGGATCCACTGACGGAAGATATCCTGCTGTCTTTTCTTAATTTCATCAGTGGCTTCATAATGGTAGTCAAGTCCGATTTCACCGATAGCCTTAATCTCGCTTAGGTGCTCCTCAGCATAGGAAAAAGCTTCTTTCTGATATTCATCATCCTTAACGGAATGTTCGGGATGGATTCCTAAAACCGCGTAGCAGAAAGAAGGATACTTTTTACTTAAGAAAATGATATCCTTCATAGAAGGAAGAGAATCAGCGTTATTGAAAACTGCTAAACAACCTTTTTCTTTGGCATTTCTGATAATAGTATCAGTCTCATTTATTAAAGCAGAATCATTTAAATGACAGTGGGTATCGATGAATTTCATGTTATTTTCCTAAACAAAATTTTGAGAATAAAGTCTGATAGATATCTTCCATTGTCTTGGTGACTTGATTTCCTAAAAGATCGTTAATGCATTCGATAGCAACTCTGAGGCTATCGGAAACAATATCAATCTGATGGGTATCACAAATGGCTTTCTGAGTCATTCTTAAATCGGAAAGAATATTAATAAGGAAGTCTTCTTCTCTCTTTCCTAAGAATTCACTTTCTTCTTTGTGTGTCAGATCAAGTTTGCTGAACATCATTTCAATCAGGGATTCAAGGCTATCATTGATTGAGCAGATAGCAATATCAGAACCAGTGAGATTCTTATTGATGTCTTTTTTGGTCGCTATACGGATTGTCGGTTTGTTTCCAATCACCTGCAATAATTCGGGATTGCTGTCAATTTCTTCAAATCCGCAATCAGAAGCTAAAAGGACAATATCGGATTTACTGATGGTTTCATAGGATTTCTCAATACCGAGAGATTCGACGAAATCATCGGTTTTTCTTAGTCCGGCCGTATCTTTGAAACGGAAGAGAATTCCGTTGATTTCCTTTTCGCCTTCAACAACATCGCGGGTAGTTCCTGGTATTGGAGAGACAATGGCTTTGTTTTCACCGATTAAGGCATTTAACAGAGTTGATTTACCAACATTGGGTTCTCCAGCAATGGCGACATTGATACCTTGGTATTCTTTGTTGCAGTGCTGAGTCTTTTCAATAGTTTTTTCTAAATCGGAGCAGTTCTTTTCCAAAGAGAGATTGATCTTGTCTAATTCCTGATCATAATCATCTTTTTCATCGCTGTACTGGTCTTCGACAAAATATTCTAATTGGGAAAGATACTCTAAAAGCGTATCTTTGAGATTGTTGACTGTCTGGCTGTTCTTTCCGCTGAGAGTTTTAGTCGCAATGGCCTTAGCTCTTTTGGAATTAGCATTAATCAGGTCATTGATTCCTTGGGCTTTCAGCAGATCCATTTTTCCGTTATAGTAGGCCTGAGCTGAGAATTCACCTTTTTCAGCTCTTCTGGCACCATGTGAAACCAGAGCCTGAATCAATTCATCGACAATGAACTGAGAACCATGGGTTGAGAATTCCAGACTATCAAAACCGGTATAGGATTTTGGTCCTTTAAAGAAAGAGAGGACAATCTCATCAATTAAAGAATCTTTATTATCCTTATCCTTATATATATTAAGGAAATAACAATGGTTAGGCTGAAGAGAGGAAACATCCTTTTTTATCATATGGGAAATAATCTCCAGTGATTTTGGACCGGAGAGTCTAACAATGGCTAAGGCACTTTTGTAAGGTGGCGTTGATAAAGCCACAATGGTATCAAATATAAGCATATTAAAATTATATCATTTGTTCGTTTCTAAAGTATCGTATAAGTAAAAATGAAGAAAGAAAAAGGGTTATCTTTTTTGTCAGATAACCCTTATTTTTTTATTTTTCGGCAGCCAGAGGATTATTGATGTAATTCTCTTCAATATACTGGATGGTGATATGTCTCTTATGACCAGTTCCTAAGGACTGAGTCTTAATGTGGGCATAACCGGTAAGAGCCTGATGAATCATTCTTCTTTCATCGCTGGTCATTGGATCAAGAACGATAGTGGTGTGGGTTCTGATGACTTCGCTGGCATAATGACGGGCCATGGAAACATACTTGGAATATTTAGCTTCCTTATAGCCATCACAGTTAAGAAGAATACGGTAATGTCCGCCAAAACGGTTGAAGCAGGCAGAACGGGTCAGTTCATTGATTGATCTTAAGGTGTCACCGTTTCTTCCGATGACCGACTTATTCTTTTCACTGACGATGTTGAGCTTGATTACTCCGTCTTCATACTTGGCTTCGGTAGAACCGTTGATTCCTAAGGCATGGAGACATCTTTTGATATAGTCGTCCGCAAAGACGATAACATCATTGATTGAATAGATACCAATAGTGACAGTTCTTGAGAAAAGAGTCTTTTTTACGGAAATAACCTGATAATTAAG
>JBAXZU010000142.1:0-3669 GCA_041670225.1 Bacilli bacterium
TCTAATGACATAACGTATTTTGGTGATTGATCTTTTACTGAATCATATGCAGAAAATTCTCTATCAATAACATCATCGTTAGCAAGAATATATGCAACTTGAATGAAACATTTCTTTCCGTTCTTCATCGCTACAAAATCAATCTCACCTTTATAAGTTTTTCCAATAAAAACTTCATAACCTCTATATTTAAGTTCGTTATATACAAGATTTTCAAGTGAATGTGAGGATGATATTTGATTAGAAGTTGAGCAAGCTAAAATAAAGCCATTATCCATAGCAAACTGTTTTTCTATTGATTTTAGATTTCTCTTTGTAGCTATATCATATCTTTTAACTCGTGAAATAAGATAAGCCTGCTCCATTTTGTCTAGATACCTATATATTGTGGTCCTAAATAATTTGTCATTATTTTGTTTATTATAACTATCTGCTATACTTGCAACTGAAAACTCTTTTGCTGAATTAGTAATTATATACTTAGCTATTGCATTAAAACTTTCCTTATTAAAATCGGATTTTGAATTACAGATGTCTTTGTTAACTATTCCATCAAAAATTGAATTAAGATATTCTCTTATATCATCTTCTTAACTTTTTTGTTGCAAATTGATAATTTTTCATAATTTGCAACACAAAACATAATTATAACTGTTAGTTTTAAAGAGAAATTGATTTTGTTGTATATTTTTTCTTGTAGCAACCGATACGAGGTACCTCGTCATTTTTGAAATGTGGATATTTCTGCTTTTTCCTATGCGGATACAACCTACCTCGTCATTACCCCCTATTTGTTGATATGTTCCCGCATACAAGGTTGCCTCTTTCGTTTTCTAGTCTAAAATTCCAAAAACATAAAAAAGACCGAATCTAGTGGATTTTCTAAATTCAGTCTTTCAATTTTTATTCAAATATGATGTTTTCGACTAGTTTTTTGCTTATTGTGAGTCTTTTAGAGATAGCAACACAATAGTCTCGACATGCATAGTATTAGGGAACATATCAACAGGCTGAACCCTAGTGACTTCATAAGTATCATCAAACAAAGCTAAATCCCGAGCTAAGGTAACTGGATCACAGCTGACATAAATGATGGTTCTTGGAAGAATCTTCTTACAGGCAGCAATAAATTCAGGAGTTGATCCTTTTCGGGGAGGATCCATAATAATGACATCAAATTTCATTTTGGTTCTCATCATGAAATCAGTGGCATCATCTCTTTCAAAATGAGCATTTCTGATATTATTGACTTTGGCATTGATGATGGCATCATGGACAGCAGAATTGTTGATTTCCACACCAACTAATCCGTGTACCTTGTCAGCAATGCTTAAACCAATGGTTCCGGTTCCGCAGTAAGCATCTAAAACGGTATCAGTCTCTTTTACCTGAGCAAACTCGATAGCTTTACCATAGAGAGTCTCAATCTGGAAAGTATTGGTCTGATAGAAAGACTGTGAAGAAATGAGGAATTCCTTATCGAAGATTTTATCGGAAATACGATTCTTTCCGAAGACCTCGATGTCACGAGGTCCAAGAATGACATTGGTATGACGGGAATTGATATTCAGAACCACGCCAACGACTTCCGGACAAAGCGAAATCAGTTCTTTGGCGAAATCCTTCTGGCCCTGAAGAGCAGTGGTAGCACTGACCAAAGTGACTAAAGCTTTGTTATTGATGGAACTGGTCTTGATGAGAATATGGCGGATGGTTCCGGTCATGCTGTCTTCATCAAAGGGATAATAATCATATTTGAGGAATAACCGAAGAAGAGTATTGGTGATTCTATTGGAAAGCTCACTTTCCATAAGGCAGTCATCAATGCTGATTAACTGATGGGTTCCGGTTTTGTAGAAACCGGCAATCGGCTTATTGCGTTTCAGGTCGACACGGACTGGCTTTTGAACCTTATTGCGGAAACGGGTAGGATTTTCTAATCCGATGGTTGGCAGAACTTCGACATCCAGATGAGCAAATTTATGCAGAAGGGCTTTTACCTTTCTTTGTTTGTATTCTAACTGTTTAGGATAACTTAAATGCATCAGCTGACAGCCACCGCAGGCAGGATAAAACTTGCAGGCCGGTGTAACACGGTCTTCAGAAGATGTGAGTCTTTCCTTGATGTAGCAGTCCTGAAGCTTTCCATATTCATAGACAGTTTCAATAATTGCTTCTTCGCCAGGAAGGAGATTTTCAACAAAACAGGTTTCGTTCTCTGTTCTGACAATTCCACGTCCGAAATCATCTAAATCGACACATTTAGCTTGGATAGTTCTTCTTGTCATATCGTTTCTCCGTTATTCTTCTTCCGTTTCAGAAGTGTTAAGTTCTGCAATGTTTACCTTGGAAGAAAGGTATTCTGACATTTCTTTAGTCTTTTCCAGAAGCTGCAGGACTTTTTCTTTTTTGGCCGGCTGCATTTGAAAATAGGCTGACATGAAGGAAACATAGAGATTAAAGATTCTGATGGCTGACTGATAGGTGAGACTTAAGGATAGGTCACGGCAGAAATCATCATTCACATAGAAAAAAGCGGAACTGGAATGAGCTATCTCACTGGCACCTTCATAAACTTTCGAATATTCGCTAAGTCCGGCTAATCTTTCCAGACCATCCCGGAAATTCAGCTTCAGTGTCGGATCATTGGCATCAAAGAGCGGATGATCGTATAAATAGCCGTATTCAATGAATTTCTTCATATCTTTGCTTTTCAGATCATGCTGACGCATTTCACTCTTGATGACTTCAAAGCTCTGATCCAGAGCTTCTTTAGAAAAGTAGGACTGATTTCTATAGGCATTATTGAAAGCAATATGCTTTACGTAACTATATCTGACTTTGTCTCCGCCTGAAATCAAGAGAGAGAGAATACATTCACTTTCATGTAAGGTTCGCCAGGAAACAAAGGAGTCAGGGTAAAGACCTAAACTCATCATCTTGCAGAATCCGGCAATCTTACGGATGACTGTCTGAAAAATATCATTAATCAGGGAAACACTGGGATTGGTGTGACAAAGAGGAGTGTTAATTTCATAGACATATTTTTCTAGTGTCCGCAGGGTTGAAATCTCAGGATCATAATAATTGGTAAAGTCAGTGATATTCGTTGTTGCTGATTCACTGTCTTTGAGAACTGCGAATTTTTCAAGTGCCTTAGAGGCAATGGAAACGTTATCGATTTTGGCTTGAGAATCCATTCGTTTAAGAAACTTATATTCACCGATACAGAAATCTAGCAGGGTTGAAGCATAGAAAAGAGCTTGGTCATTCTGTATTTCATCATTGTTTCCCTCGCTCAGCAAGGAATTTGCCTGCTTAGCGGCCAGTAAGAAAATATCATGGATATCCTTTTCATCAATATCGGATTCGGAATTCAATCGGATTTTCAGGAGATTATCGAAAATCTTCATTAATATATCAATTTCCATGACTCATTCTCCTTTCAGGGCCTTTCCACAAGTGAACCCATCGATTAGACTATGACCCATATTATAACCCCCACAGGGATAATTTTGGTCAAGAACCTCACCAATAAGGTAAATATTGTCATTATTGGCAGACATCATGGTTTTGGGGTTGATCTGATTAAGCAGGATGCCTCCAAAAGAAATCTGTGAGTCTTTGAAAGGATAAAGAGAATCGAAGGTGAATACTAGCTTTTCTTCA
>JBAXZU010000143.1:0-3651 GCA_041670225.1 Bacilli bacterium
ACACATGGTTGAAGCCTTACAGCTGGTGATGCCTCCACCAATTAAAGGAGCAATTCTTAAAGTCTGATAGCCAGGAAGAGTCTGTTCAATACCAGCAACTCGGCGGTAAAGGAAATCACCGACAGCTCCGGAAGCATAATGGTTAAAGGAAATCATACCACCCGTTCCATCATCACCAATCTCACATTCACCGTTTTCATCAAGACCATCCCATCTTTCCCAGATAGTCGTAGCTCCGACTCTGACTTCATAAAGCCAGGAAGGACATTTAGTGTTAGTCAGCATCCGGAAGGCAACATCCGGTTTTCCGTTATCAGCTAAAGCAAAGAGAATATAGGGGGTTCCCGGGAAACCAGTTCCGATACAGTAATCATTCTTGATAACAAGGTTAGCAAGATTTTCAGCAGCTTTCTTCTTTTCTTCTCCTTTGAAGATATCAAAGTAAATAGGAAGAACATAAGCAGTCTGGAATTCATTCTTCATCTTTCCGTTACCATCTGAGAAGATGGAAACATAGGCTGAATCCACCTTTTTAGATAAGGAAAGATATTTCTGATAATCAGCTTCCTTGCCAAGAATCTTAGCAATATCCGAAAGAAGCTTTGAAGTTCTCTTCAGAGAAGCAGTGGCGGTCCACTTAGAACGAGCTTGCCACTGAGACATCTTCGGTGAATCAGGTGCAACCCAATCACCAAAATGAAGAATAGAAGGAGTATGCCAGATATAGCGGTGTTTTCCGATACCAAAAGAGGCCCAGAATCTACAGGCATTGACATACTTTCGCATCGTTTCATACATAGTTTCCAGAATTTCTTTGTTTCCGGTAGCCTGATATTCAGCCCAGGGAACCATCAGACAGGCATCACCCCAGAAGTCCATAGCCATAACGGGCATGGTAGCTGGGAACCCATAGCCTTGAACCGGAACAGTATTAGGAATACCACCGGTAGGAAGCTGTTCGGCCTTGACATCAAGCAACCATTTATTCAGGAATCTGGACATATCATAATTGAAGACAGCAGTAGGGGAGAAAACTGAAATATCACCAGTCCAGCCCATTCTTTCATCTCTCTGAGGGCAATCAGTCGGAATATCAACAAAATTGGATTTTGAACTCCAGACAATATTTTTCTGAAGACGGTTAATTAAAGGATCTGAGCATTCAAAGGAACCAATCTGTTCAACATCCGAATATAGAGCCAAAGCTTTGACGACAATGTCTCTTTCATCAATTCCTTCTATACTGGCATAACGGAATCCCATATAGGTCAAAGTCGGTGAATAAGTCTGTTTTCCTTCTTGGCAGATATAAGTTGCAGTAGCCTTAGCACTTCTTAAAAAGGCAGTATTGAGATCACCATCTTTTTTCAGAATTTCGGCATGTCTGACAACAATCTTCTGGCCTTTTTTGGCATTCTTGATTTCAAGTAAGATAACACCAGCAAAATTCTGACCAAAATCATAGATTAGTTTTCCATCTTCCAAGCGACTGAAGTTCTTCACTTCCATGATTTCATGGCTGTGAACCGGAGAACCATATTCAGCAGTTATTTTAGGATTGATCTTCAGGGTTTCAAAGGAAGCCTGATGATAATCAGCCTTATCAAGATCAATAGTTGAATCATAAGTCTCACCATCATAAATATCAGCCATGGTGACGTTACCTTTTTCAGTGACGCTCCAAGTTTCATCAGTCGGAATAATTTCTTCCTGGCCATCCTCATAGACAACATGCATTTCTAATAAAAGTGCTTGTCTATTATGAGTGACACGGTTTTGTCTGGTAAAAACAAAACTTCCAACTGCCCAGCCTCCGGCAATAACAGCATCAAGAGTATCATTTCCGGTCAATAAGGAGCTGACATCATAGCACTGATACTGGAGCTGGGTCTTATAGGAAGTGAATCCCGGAGCAAAATAACGGTTGGATACTTTCTTTCCGTTAATCAATAAATCATAAATACCCATACTGGTGGCATAGATTTTGGCAGACTTAACCTTCTTAGCAAAAGCTAATTTTTTTCTGAAATACATTGGAACCGGAGAAACGCCTTTTTCGGTGAAAGAAAAAGAAGCATCACTGATCCATCGGGCTTTCCAGGGAGAATTCAGAAAACCGGTTGAGAAACTGATCGAAGAGGAAACCTTCTGGCCTTTAATGTCTTCAGCCTCCAAAGTGGCAGTATATGTTGACAAGGGCTGTAAAGCCTTTCCTTCATACCTGATACCTAACTCCGTTATTTCACTAGTCCAATCGCCAAGAGTGATTGTGGCTTTCTTCAGGGAATCTTCATTACAATCAGCAGAAAGGCAGAAAGCAAAATACGGATGTGGATTATCAGTGACAATATCCTTAGTCAGATGTTCACAAGTAAATTTAACAATTTCCAACATAATCATTCCTCTCTATAAAAAATCAAAATAGTATGTCTAAATAATATCATGAAAGCGTTATCAGGAAAACAAACCGATTAGAATTTGCCAATTAATCTTAAAAAAGCTAATTTAAATCAATCTTGTTCATAATTAATCATAAAAGAAAAATAATAAAAGGCTGGGAAAACCCAGCCTAAAAAGCTTTTTGATTTGAATTAATCAAGGAAATCTTCGTTGATATCAACATTGAAATCCTTAGCTAAGGAACGGAATTCATCACTAGTAATAGTCTGACGTTTCTGATTAGTCATAGATAAGACCTTGACTAAGATTTCAGCACTCTTTTCAACAGTGTCAACCAAACCGAAAGTGGTATCACAGTCAGGTCCGGTTCCGAAGATTCCATGATGTGCCCAAATAGCAACATCATATTTTTCAATCAGTTTGGAGGTAGCAACAGCAATATCTTTGCCGCCGGGAACCATCCACGGAACAACTCCAACGCCTCTTGGGAAAACAACAGGGCATTCAGTAGCCATTTCCCAAAGTTCACGGGAGAAGACTTTATCTTCTAAGGGAAGAACAAAGGTTAAGGCAATAATGTTAGTGGCATGGCAGTGATAGACAACACGATAGCTGTCATTAGTTCTTCTTTTCACAACAGCCAGATTCATTAAATGACTTGGAAGCTCGGAAGTAGGTCGTCCACCATTGACAAGGCCCCAAACAATCATGAACTTGGTTCCAGTTTCATCAACTTTGATAATGCAGATAGTCTCTTCCGGAGATGGCTTGACATTCATCATGTATTTGCCAGATCCAGTAACAAGGAAATACTCATTCTTCAGAGTCGGAACTTCGGTTCCGATATCCTGCCAGACAGTATCACGGAATTCTTCTTTTACGCTTTCAACTTCTTCTGCTTTGATACGATAGGAAAGATTTCCACCATTTCTTTCGTGCCAACCCTTTTTCCAGCCTTCATCACATAAGCGGATAAACGATTTTACAAATGTAGCTTCTAATACTTTCATGGTAAGTTTCCCTTTCTTTATTAATTAATACTATGGGTATTTAATGTAATAGACAACAATTTCTTTAGACAAATCAGTAAAAATTTACATTCTTCAGGAGTTTTAAATTTAATTTAAGATTTTGATTTTTCTCCTATTACAGATAGATACTTCTGGTATTTAGATGAATACTTATCCTTATTAATAGGAAGATAGGTTTCTTTGACAGTGTTTGCCAATAAAGCCTCTCTAGCTTCCTTTA
>JBAXZU010000144.1:0-3586 GCA_041670225.1 Bacilli bacterium
TATAAAATAGCAACCATAAAAGAGGACTCCTATATATGGATAAATACGTTATCTGCATGGATGCAGGTGGTAATATCGATAAAAAATATTTGAAAGAAAACTCAATCTGCTTTGTTCCAATGGAATACAGCATTGGCGATAAAATGAAGTGCTGTTCTGGCATTGAGCCAGATGATGACATGGTTGAATTCTACAAAGCTCAGAAAGCCGGTCTCATTACTAAAACCAGTCAAGTGACCCCTTTTGGCTATGAAAACTATTTCCGTGGCATTCTCAACAGTGGTTTCTCAATCCTTTACTTAGCTCTATCAAGCGGACTTTCCAATACTTTCCAAAGTTCGCTTCTTGCCAGTCAGGCCTTAAAAGAGGAAATCAAAGATCATCGGGTCATTCCTGTTGATACTTTAAGTGCAACCGGTGGCATCGGGGTCTTAATTGAAAGAGCAGTCAATAACCTAAAGAAGGGTATGACCATCGAAGAAAATGCGGCCAATATCAACAAAGCCGCCAAATGTGTGAACATCTATTTCATGGTTGACGACCTAATGTATTTAAGAAGAGGGGGAAGAATCAGTTCAACCACTGCCATTATTGGTTCAGCATTAAACATCAAGCCCGTTATGGAGATCGATGTCAACGGTAAGTTAGTGACCTTAGCTAAAAAGCACGGGACTAAAGCGGCCTTACTGGATATCTTAAGCCGTTTTGAAGAAAGATATATTCCGAATAAAGAAGACGTCATCTATATCTGTGGGTCTGATTTCCATGAGAAAAGCGATTTTCTTATGGAACACGTGAGGGAGAAATACCCTAATGTCAAAATCTATGACGAAATACTTTGTCCCGTCATAGGCTGCCATACCGGACCTGGAATGGTCTCCCTTGGCTGCATCGGAAAAGAAAAGTAAAGTCTAAACAGTCAGCCTCAGGCTGACTGTTTTCTTTTATTCTTTATTGTTCTGATAATGTAATAAACAGATGCACCAAGATCCATAATCAGATATAAGGAAACACCAATAGGGAAGGAGGTCGCATATTCCACTAACAGTAAAGAGACTGTCATATTAAGAAAAACTTCAAAGGCCAGTCCATAGGTTAAGGCAATAGCAATGAAGGCTCCAATATTAATTAATGGAACGATAAGCTCAGTCATTCCGGCTTTCAAATGGAAAAGAATAATCAGCAAAGAAATAATTGGTAAGCAGACGGCCAGGCAAAGAAACGGAAATCCGGGTGTGATCAAATACTGATTGAAGTCACATAAGCCAACTAAACTTCCACCTAAGAAATAAAGAGATAAGATTCCGAAGACAACAAACCCAATTTTCTGATAAACACGGGTGATGGCTTTAGCAAATCCTTTGAATCTTGGCTCTAATTCAGTGAATTTAATTGTGCCTTTTAAGGACAAGATTATAAAAGTAACAGCGGCTAGTATCAGCAAAGCATGGAAAGACATCGTGACCGTAGTCAAAAGAACAGTGACTGAATTCTGAAAATAATAGCTTTTGAATTTCAGCATCGTCTGAATGCCGGAATACGACAAGGCACTTAAGATAATATTAGCAATTAGAAACCCTTTTTTAGTAAAGAGTTTGCTGAAAAAATGTTGATAAAGGAAATAGAGAATTGTAATGGTAAGAGGAGCTACTAACATGATGGGATAAGTTTGAAAGAAATGAGCAAATGTTCCTGTTAAGGTTGAAATAAAAACGGCACCAGAAAGATAGATCAGTAAAGAAGAAACAAAAGCGGTAAGGCAAAGAACTGGGTAAAATATTTTTTTATTCATTGATGAAGACCTTCTCAATATCATTCGACTGAAGATGTTCGCTATTCAAAGTAATAAAAGAATAACCAATTCTTTTATGATAAATCTCACTGGTGCTTTTAACTCCGTATGATAGAAAAACATTCTGATAATCCAGGGTCGAATAATTAGTATGTTTGTGTCCAATGAACATGCCTTCTATGCCGGATGCTTTGAATCTTGAGAAAGCATCGCTTGAAGTATAACAGACACTGCACTTCTCATTATTGACTCCATTGCCTGCAATTAAACCTTCCTGGTATTCCTGATAGGCGACTTTGAACTCATATAATGGTAAATGGAAGAAAGCCAACGATGGGACTGTTCCATAAGTAGCGGCAATATTCTCAACATGCTTGATCTGCTCTTCATGGAAGACATCATAGCCAACGAATGATTTAGCTTTCCAATACGAATTGGAGTCAAGGATATAGAGACGGTATTTAGTATTGTTTCCTTCTACTAAATCAATGAAATAATTGCTTCTGCCATACAAATCATCGTCATCATAATCGACAAAAAGGGCATTCTTGGTTTGACCAAGAGCATAATGAATAAAATTAGTATCATAGGTTCCCTGCAAATCATGGTTGCCATAAGTAAAGGCAAAGGGAATATTAAAAGAATCCAAGAAGCTGAAGGTATAATTGACGATGGCTTTATTAGCATCCATGAAAGAGTCACCAGTCAAGACAATAAGATCCGGATTACTTGCCTCGATTTCGCTTTTAACAACAGCGTTAGTTTGATTTAAATCAGTCGATAAAGAATAATGCAGGTCAGTTAACTGAAGAATCTTGAAGCCCACATGAAAAGGCATCGTCTTCTTATAATCAGCTAAAGGATAGCTCCTGGATTGATTGCAACTAGAAAGCAGAAGCAAAGAAACCAGTGAAAAACAAAAGAGTCTTTTTTTCATATTAAAGGGTGTTTACAAGACCTAAAGCACAATGGTTTTATCTTCTCCTAAGGCTATGCGGCCATCATAATTATAGATGGTTCCGTTCTCATCTCTGATATAGCCATTAAGAACACCGAACACGACGAAATAATCAGACTTGGCTATTAGATAATTCTGGCGCTGAGAATTCATAGCTTTGATATCAAGACGAAGATTGACCATGTCATGTTTATCCTTAATCAGCCATTGAGTAGGAGTCTTATGGGAATTGACAAAATCTTTACTCTTTACAGTATGGGTGAAAGTAACCGGAGGAAGAATACTTATGGAGTTCTCTTTCCAAATCAGGTTCTCATTGTAGTTTTCCTGATCAATTGATTGGTTTCGAGTAAGATTAAAAGCCTGGAACTTACCTTTTTCGTCTTTACCAAGACAAGTCAGCCAATCATAATGAGCCCGGCGTGGGTAATAAGCTCGATGATCATCAATGACAGCAGTTGCTGCTTCCCGTAATTCGTATTTCTTGCCATTGATAGTCAAGGAACCAGAAGCTTTAAAAAACTGTTTTTCAGTAGCCAATGGTCTATTCTTTCCAAAAGGAATAGACACAATGGATGGTTTGGAAAGAGTATTAAGTTTCAAATGATATGCTATGCTTCCAACTTTTTTATCTTTCTGAATGCTGTCTACCTGAACAAAGCCATCATCAAGGTCATTGATAAAGGCCATTTTCAGATTAGGCTTGCTAATGGATGTCTCTTTTCCGCCTAAAAGATTAGCCGCAAACTTCACATCATTGGAATGGACTGTAGTCTGAAAAGAATATATTTTTTTAGTCTGTTTATCAAAAAAAATATTAAATCCCATACCAAAGA
>JBAXZU010000145.1:0-3536 GCA_041670225.1 Bacilli bacterium
TCCAAAATTGGTTTTGAAAGGCTTTTATCATCAAGAGAAAGTGTTGTTAAACCCAGAATGGCGTTTAATGGAGTTCGTATATCGTGACTCATTCTTGCTAAGAAATCGGTTTTTGAGGCATTAGCCTTAATGGCCATATCCTCGGCTTCTTTGATTGCATCAATGTTCTGGGAACTGCAAAAGCCTAAAAGATCTTTAGTGATCGTATCTGGGAAAACAATCAATGTGGTTTGGAACCAATGTTCGGATCCGTCAAGATAGGTAAGAGTGTGGGTGAGAGAAAAATTATTCTTTCCGTTCCTATATTCCGTTAAGATTTTTTCGGCATTGAACGTCTCATAATATTTCTTTCCGGAATCAGTATTCATAAAATATCCGTTCTGGCATTTATCAAGAAAATCGTTGTAGTTGTATGTGTTATCGGCCAAGGGGAATATGTTGGAATACTTTAGAATATTGCAAGTGTTTTTGTCAAAATTAATTCGTGAACTGAACTGGAAGACAAAATTAATGGAGTTGGTCATTGCATTCATATCACGAGTGAAAATCTGTTTAGCCAATTCATTTTTGTGTTGTTCGGTCCGATCACGGAGGTAATAGAAAGCAATTAGATGGCCTTCTTCTGTATTTATCATCATTTTAACTTCGGTTTTGATCCAATAGACTTTATTGTCTTCCTGGTGCGTGGCCTGGAATTCAATTGAAGTTGAACGATTTCCTTTACTGTAAAGGTCAGTCAAATATCCAAAAGACATTTGAGCATTCTGTTCATCACTTAATTGACAGTCTTTAAAAGAAATAGAAATTCTTTTTCTGAAGTCAGTTAAAGCTGAGATCTTTTTTGTGATAGTGGAACCATTTCTTAAGTTGATTTCTAAGACTTTGCCTTTGGTCAGATCAATTCGGCAGGCTTGAATGATATCAGCATCTAAGGTTCTACGATTGGTCTGTTCATCTATATAAAGACTTTCAAGATGCTTTTCATAATCAATATTTTCGGCGGTAATAACTGCTTTTCTATGAAGGCCTTTGATATAGGGGATAGCAGTCATGGTTATTCTCAGCCACATATATTTCTTAGTTTTTGGTATGATGATTCTACTGTCCCAAGTAATATTTTTCTTTCTTGTTTCTAAGACTAAGTTGATGTTTTTCCTATGTGCTTCTATATCTTCGGGATGGATGAAACCTAATGCCAACCAAGAATCTGGATAGTTATAAAGAATTCTTTCTACCTTGTATTCGCGACGGATTCTTTCACCAAAGAAAGCTTCGCGTAGATCCATGTCTACTTCCCAGTAATAGAGGCTGGTGTTTTTAACTGCAGCATCTAAAATATTATTTTTATCTTCAACACCTTTCAAAGCTAAGGAAAGTTGCTTTGTTTGTTTATCTAAGGCTTCTTCTATTCGCTTTCGTTCACTGATATCAAATAAGACAGCTTGAATGACTTTTCCTTCATCGGTTTGTCTAGTATATTGAAGATTTCCGGTTACCCAAAATTCCTCTTTCATTCCGTTTCTAATTTTTAGAGTTGTGGAAATTCGGGTGTTTAATTCACTGTTTTTTAAACGATTAAACGCATCATCAGAATCATTCACTACAAAAGAAGTTAGGCGATGAAAATTGCCATCAACAGCTTTTTCTAAGCTGCACGAAGCCATTTTTAAGGCGGTTTTATTTAATGAAAGATATTTGATTTTGTTATCATTGTTGAGGATGAATTCAAAAATACTGCAATTCACATTTTCGTAAAGCAGCTTATATTTTTCTGCTTGATTCTTTTGCAAAATTTTTAACTCGTGTTGTCTGGTAATGTCAGTGAGTGAAATATAATAGATTGTCTCACCTTGATAGTCTTTGGACGCTATTCCTTTGACAAGGAAGAACGATAATTTTCCGGTCTTTTTGTCCAGGTATTCCATGGAGGCTTCAGTGTATTCCTGGGATGAGTGCAAATCCGTTATTATGTTTTTAATCGTATTGGCTTCACTGGGACGGAAACGGGCTTCACAGTTTTTAAATAAAGTTCCTGATGTTGGTTTTGAGGTGAAATTCAGCATGTGAAGACATTCGGTATTGATTTCCTTGATAAAAATTTCTCCGTCGTGAATATCGAAGATTGCTATACCAGTTTTGATATTTGAAATTATATTTGATAAGAAAGAATTACTGGCTGATATCAAATCACGTGTTTTTCTTTCCAAAGTAATATCATAAATGTAATCAATTTCGGCTTTTTGACCTTCCCAAATGATAGGCGAACTCATGATTCGGAAATGTTTTCCGTTCTTTTCAAAATCACTAATCAGATCTGCCCTCTCAAATCCTTTTTTCTTACAATACTGACAGGGGCTTTCAGAATCAAAGAGGTATTGATAACACTTCAGGGAAGTGTTATCCTGATTTTCCTTTCCAGAAAAGATTTCGGCTTTTTTGTTGGCATAGATGATTCCATGAGTTTCAGTATTTACAACCAAAATTGAGAAATCAGCCTGATCAAGGATAGCTCGATAAAGGAGAGTTTCTTTTGAAACATTGATAAAAATTGTTTGGACAAGATGGTGACCGTTTTTAATTCCTAATAAATGGCATTTGAAACGGACCCAAATTGGGTAATTGTCTTTATGACGAATACGGCAGATTAAATCACCATCAACATTTTCATTAATACATTTTAGCAATGCGTTTCTAATTCGCATTTCTTCATTTGGATAGACCTGATTATGGAAATGTTTATCGGCCAAATCATAGAACTGGTTGAAATTCAGTCCACTTAGCTTAGGAACGCCTTCGGAACAGTATATTAATTTAAGGTAGTCACTCTCAATTTCATAGATGGCAACACCGCCAGGAATCGCTTTGAAAAATGAGTCAAAATCAACAGCCTGAAATTCTTTTTTGGGAGTTGAAAGAATATTTTCGACTCGGCAACGTAATGCAAAGGCGCCAAAAGGCCTGACGAGGAATTCATTGGCTCCGACCTCCATGGCTTTTCTTTGTGAAGCACCATCATTTTCGGTTATGGCAATAATTGGAGTACTCTTATATTCAGGTATCTTTCTGATTGACTGGATGAAATCATATCCCGACATTGGCGTCATAAAGATATCAGTGATGATTATTGAAATGTTTTGTCCTTCGATTTTTTTTAGTGCATCTAAACCATCGGAGGCTTCTATTATGTTAAATTCGCATTCAAAAACATGTCGCAATATTGACCGATTAATGGTTTTATCGTCAATAATCAACATGTTTTTGTTTGACATAAGATGAATCCCTCCTGTATTAGTATGTATAAATAACATATTGTCTTAATACGCTAGGGCTTGAGAAAATTACTTTGCGTTTGCCTATATTATAACCTAATTTTAAGGAAAAGATACATACCAAATAATTATTTTACGTTGATTGAACAGGTTGTTGTTTTTTGTTGTGATTTACAGGTGATTTCTATCGTACCGGATTTGAGTGGTCGGACTATGGCCATGGCCTTACCGTAATAAGTCTTGGTTGTCTTCTTTAAATAGGAATCA
>JBAXZU010000146.1:0-3511 GCA_041670225.1 Bacilli bacterium
AATTAAGTGTAAAGAAATTCTTTTCTTGTGATAGAAGAATCTAAATTAACAATACTCTCAAACCTTTTTCACCTTGTTCTTAAGAGCCTGAAGTGATAGAAGAATCTAAATTAACAATACTCTCAAACAAAAAGGATGGGATGATTTTTTTGAATTTGTGATAGAAGAATCTAAATTAACAATACTCTCAAACTAGTTTATCGTGTTTTTTATAAAGTATCCGTGATAGAAGAATCTAAATTAACAATACTCTCAAACACGAAGGAATAAAGGTCGGGACTTCTCCGGTGATAGAAGAATCTAAATTAACAATACTCTCAAACAGATTTTAGGTGTCAATGTTACGGGATTGGGTGATAGAAGAATCTAAATTAACAATACTCTCAAACCTCAAAAGGTATGGAAAACTGGGTATTTTGGTAAGAAAAGCAGTTAATACTAATATTTTAGTCTTTTTTATTATTAGCTTCAAGGTGAAGTTCGCAAAGATCATTATCAATCCTAATAATAAATTCATCTGTTGGTTTATTAATAGGAAAATGACTTGAAATCAAAAGGAAATCAATCTCTAAGGCTCTTAAAGAAATGATGAATTTTATAAATTCATCATCAGATAAAAAATCATGAAGATTAATAAAAAAGAAAATCGTAGTCTTTTGAAGAAAAGAAATGGCCTTAACCTGAGCTAACAAAGATAATAAATAAGTATCCTCTTCCTTTCTTAATCTGACATTGCTTAATTTCAGTAATGAAGCTAATGATATTTCGTCATCATATTCCAGACTAAGATTATAGTCATATGTAAGAGACTGAAGATATTCATTAATTTGTTTATTCAATAAACTGAATTGTTCTTTCTTAGAAGAATCAAGACCAGAAGTCAGTTCCTTTTGAATACTGGAGGTAGCTTTCTTATCATCTATCTTTATATCAAAAAGATTATCAAGAACGATTCCCTTCTTAGAAAGGCTTTCTTCTTTTTCGTTCTCATAGAAAAGAAAATACTCATCATCATTTTCAATCTGATTCTTTAATCCATAAACTAACTGCCGGTAGAATAATTGATTTTCAATAACAAGATGATAATAGCAGTCCAGATTGAAAATGATATCCTGATCTATCTTTGGATGCTTTAATATTTTCATAACTCAACCACTCTTTGATCAGAATCAATAATATCAGTCTTAAAATCACCTAAGATAAAATCCATATTGCTGAACTGCCTTTCAGTAACAGTAATCATAGAAATAAAACCTTTAGAAGGCGTATTGTTCTTAATAACCTTAACTAAATTCTTGACAGCTGATTCATTGATTGAGAGCTTAACATAGACTGATTCCTGAAACATAATAAAGCCTTCTTCTTTTATTAATTTGATGAATTTCCGATAAGCTCGTTTTTCATTTGCTGTTAAAACCGGCAAATCAAACATAAGTAATGACCGCATATATCTATAATTGCTCATCTTGGAAATGAATTTCTTTCATGCCAACTATGGTTCCTTCTTTCAAAGCTGAAAGAAGATCCATAACATATTCATGAACAGCATTTTCAAATATCATAGTCTTTTCACCATAGATAACTTCAGAAGACAAGAGCTTTAGAAGCTGAGATTTATAGTTTTCTATATCGATGATATTCTTCACAATCATCATATCAATGAATGGACGCCAGGGTTCCATGAAATCACATCCTAAATTAAAAGGATTAGTCGAACCAATATGATGAATTCCTAAAGGATTGAGATAACCAAATTCAGAAATACTTTGATTGACTGCTGAAAGCAATAAAGAGTATCCGTAATTCAGATAAGTATTGCGGTTATCAGAATCTTTTCTTCGATCAAATCCTGATCCAAATATTGCCGCAAAATAAGCTTTTGCTGCTAATCCTTCCCTATTTTCAGTATCACCCGGCTTCACTTCATCACGATAGCGATTCAGAAGATCAAAGGTTTCTTCTTTATTAACTTTTTTCAAAATCATTGCCTGATTACGGATTTTATGTCTGACAATCCATTGCCAGACTAAGTCTTTTGTTTCTGATGACCAGCCAATCTGAAACTTTATTTTTGCTGAGGTATCATAACAGGAAGAATACGGACTGATTTCTCCTTCTGGGTTATGTTTTGAATCACAGAAAACCACACGGACTTTATGATTAATCAGTTCCGTGATTAAAGCTGTGGTGATACAGACTTGCTGATTCTCAATAATCAGCAAGTCAATATCATCCAATAATATTTTCTTTTCCTCTTCCGCTCTATAGACAAGATAACCAATCTGAGTTTCCAGCTTACAACGGGTATTGATCTTTACAATCCGGAAACCCATTTTCTATTCCTTTGGAACTGTGAAGAGAACCTTCTCATAGAATCCCGTTGGGGACTGAGCAATGATGGAAGCACCTGCTGGCAACTGCTTTGGCAAATAAATTGGGCCACAATGAAGTGCCATTCCTAAACTGGAAAAATTACATTTTGCAGCATTAATCTTGCAAGCCAACAAATAAGTAATCGAAGACAAAACAGTGATTTGATCAAATGTTGACAACGATGCAAATTTATCATGGTTGTCTAAAATCTTAGTTATATATGATGAAGTTGCTGGTAATCCAATAAAGCATGGTTTATTTAATACAACATCACAATAATAATCGAATAGTTTCTGATTTTCTTCTTTAGTTACTTTAGTCCTATTATCAAAAAGAGGTTCATTTGTTTTCTGGTCAACCTTGCTTAAGTCTTTTTTCCTTCCAGCTGGAAGCGTTGTTCCTAAAACAATGCTGATTTTCTTAGAATAATCCTGATATTCCTTGGGTAAATGGAGTTCGGATAAATTAACACAAATCAGATAATTTCCACTTTTTCCACTTATTCCCATTCTAGCTTTTCCAACTTTTCCTTTAGAAGTAGTAACAGGAAGTTCAATAACAGTTCTAATCAACAATTTCTTTAAAATTATTTCTGGATTCTTTAACTTCAAAGTCGTTGTCAGATAATTTAGTTTTTTCTGATTATCATCTCCCATTCCCGCAGCAATAATCGAAGGGATTGTTTCAAGAGAATAGCTAGACTTTCCATTTTTGCCATCTGATTTAACCAACATATAATAAGGAGATGTCATATCCGAATAGCCGCCGTAATTTTTCTCCCAGCCTGGTTTATTGAAAATTCCATTAGCTTTAAGAGGGAAACAATTACCGCCGTCAGCCACTGAATGAATACTGGTTTTATTAAAGAAACCGGATTGAGTTTTTAACATCTGAGTAACCATCGGATCATTCATTGCCATATACTTTTGAATTGTCTTCAGTGTTGATTTATCATTAGGATCTTCAGCACCATCCTTAACATAGGGTGCTCTCCAAATACAGACATTAGTACCCATGATAAATTTGCTTTGAGTAAAGAAGTGCTTAGGATCAATCTTCATACTTTCAAAAGCATCATGATGTTCCTGGTAAAGCTTTTCATTGAAATTTGCTGAAAAAGTCTTATTGTAGACATTTC
>JBAXZU010000147.1:0-3489 GCA_041670225.1 Bacilli bacterium
GACTAAGCTTGCCAACGATACCACTGATGGTGGCCTCGTTATGACTTACGGTAGTGAGAAAGTTACTCCTACTCAGGTTGCCAAGCGTGTCTCTGTCGTCTTCGATCAGGAATCCAACAATGGAAATGGAATTAAGTTCGTTGATGAAATCTTCTCCACTGATGATGAACTCGTCTTTGCCGGAGATCTTGATGTCGAATATGTTTCTAATGAAGAAGCTTCCAATGTCTCCTATGCCGCCTACTTCACTCTTGATGAAGAAGTTAGTTCTTATGTTAGCGTCAAATCCTACGGTGAAACCGTCACCGCAGAGTCTGATAAAGCCGATTTCGAAAAAGGATTTGACATTGATGCCACCAACACTTCCGTCTATCAGCTTCAGGTCTGCCCTGTGACCTTAGCCGATGGAACTGTCAAGTTCACTACTATCAACAATTCCACCTTGAGCCTAAGCTATGCAGATGGTATGGAGCCTTCTAATATGAGTGAATACAACACCATGAAGGCCGCCATCGAAGGAAAGAAAGCCGGTTTCTTCTTTGCCGCTTTCTAAATAAAAATTCCTAAAAGAAAAGGACAGCCAGCGGAGTGATTCAGCCGGGAAAACTGCCAGTTAAAAAGCACCGAAAGGTGTTTTTTCATTTTGATTTAAGTTTATCAGAGTAATCTAATAAATCTCGATATTTAAATAAGAAAAGGCTGCTTACAACTTTAAGCAGCCTTTTTAGTGTTTTACTTATTCAAATACTTGTATAATGTCAGATACATTGCTTTGGTATCGATAGGTTTGGAGAGGTGGTCGTTCATACCGGAGGCTAAGGATTTAGCGACATCTTCGCTGAAAGCATTGGCTGACATAGCAACAATCGGAATTGTCTTAGACTTACCATCTGGTAAATCTCGAATCATTTTGGTGACCTCGTAACCATCGAAGAAAGGCATCTGGATATCCATGAGAATTAAATCAAGCTTATCTTTTTCTTTTTGGTAAACTTCCATAGCATTCTTTCCGTCAACAGCTTCGATTACATTCAGATTGACCATCTTCCGCAGCTCAGTGGCGATTTCACGATTGAGTTCGTTGTCTTCGCAGAGAAGTACGGATTTGCCGGAGAAATCGAAGGTTTTAGGATCAGTGGTCTTCTTAATGAAATTACCGTGATAGTAGGTGTTCAGGACATTGAAGATGGTGGATTGGAAGAGAGGCTTAGTTATCAGCATATCAACTCCGGCTTCTTCTGCCTTGTCGGAAACTTCATTGATATCGTAGGCACTGACAATAATAACCATAGTCTTCTTGTCGTACCGTTTTCGGATTTCTCTGGTGACATCAAGTCCATCCATTTCCGGCATCTTCCAGTCAACCAGACAGATTTCATAAGGATCATTTTCAGCAACTTTTTGATCCATCAGCTTTAAGGCTTCCTCACCGGAACTGGCAGTATCGAATGGTGCTCCGATTCTCTTGAGGATTACTGAGGTGTATTGGCAGGTATCTTCACTGTCATCAATGACGAGGATATGAACATTTTTGATATTATCGTTTTTAATGATTTCTGGTTCGGTGATTGGAATCTTTTTGAAAGGAATATCGACTGTGAAGGTTGTTCCTTCACCTTTTCTTGACTTGACATTTATTCCGCCGTTCATCAGATCAACTAGGTTCTTAGCAATTGATAATCCTAAGCCTGAGCCACCATATTTCTTGGCTGTTTCAGCGGTTTCCTGATCAAAGGCGACAAAGAGGTTTTTAAGCTTTTCTTCGGACATTCCGATACCAGTGTCAGAAATAATGAATTGAATGTAGACAAGGTTTTCGGTGGTTTTGAGTTCTTTGACAGTTAAGGAGACAGTTCCCTTGCTATCAGTGAATTTGTAGGAGTTAGAGATAAGGTTCAGAAGAATTTGTGATACTCTTAGCTGATATCCAATGACGGTTTCATGAATAAGATTGACTTTGCAGTTGAAGTTGACTCCTTTGCCTCGACAGAGGGGGTAATACATTGTTGAAATGTTGTTAATGACATCCGTAAGGCTGAAGTTTGTTGAAGAAATCTTTATTTTATTGTTTTCAATAGCAGACATATCCAGGACATCATTGATAAGGTTAAGCAAAACTTTTGAGGAAGTATTGATCTTATTTAAGTAATCATTGACTTTCTTTTCATCCGATAGGTGAGTCTGTGCTAAGCTGGTGAATCCGACAATGGCATTCATTGGGGTACGTATTTCGTGACTCATTCTGGCTAAGAAGGTTGATTTAGCTTCATTAGCCTGCTGAGCTTGATTGACAGCTAAGACTAGTTCTTTGTTTTTGGAATCCAAGACTTTTGTATGACGGGTTCTTTCAATGATGATGAAGACAACGGCGGTTATCAGTAAGATGACAATAGCTAAGATGACAATGAAGGGAACTCGGTATTTATAAATAAAGTCAGAAACACTCATGGAGTAGGCATTAGTGATGGTATATTTGACAACAATCTGATTAACACTAGTTTCATCAAATAAGGCAACAGATTTATTGATGATGGAGAAGAGGACGCTTTTTTCATCGCTGCGGTCAGTTAATAAGGATAAGTATTCTTCCATGACTATTGTGGGGAGAAGCTGAAGATTTTCATAATGGGGATTGCTCATGTAGGGGGAAACAATGTAGAAGTTCTGGAGCATGATATCAACTTTACTGTTTTGAACAGCTTTCAGGCATTCTTCAGTATTAGCGTAGGAATTATCAATGACGAAGTTCGGGTAATAGGATTTGATATAAGTAATCAGAGCAGAATATGAGCGAGGTATTGCAACTGTAAGATCTGATGAGAAATTGATTGTTGTACCGGATTTTCCAACGATAACAATCTGGCCTGAAAAAATCGATTCGGAAACTAATACTTCCTGTTTATTAAAATTAGGATTATTAGTGGAAACACCACCGATGATGCAATCGGGGTTACTGGCAAGATGGGCAAGTGCCTGTTCACCGGATTTCATGAAATTGAAAGAAAATGATAAATCCGACATATCTTCGACTAATCCCATGGCATCTACGAACATTCCTTGAGCTGCTCCATCTTTTTCATACAATAATGGGCTTCTATTAGGAACAAGATCAATCTGAATTGGAGTATCTTTATGGCTGGCAATGTATTCGGCTTCAGTACGGGTGAAGTTTGGTTTTCCCTGAGAAGATGAAGGCTTGTAATATTTATTGTATAGTTCGTATTGGAAATAAGGATTGCTGCTTTTTATCAAACTGATGGCTGAATCGATGATTTCGACTGTTGAAGATAAATCAGCATCGTTTTTCCTGTACATTATATAAAAAGGATCACTGGAATACTGACCGAGAACTTTGAACTCATCAAGTGAGTTCAATGAGCCAATAGCTAAAAACTGAATTTCGGTTTTTTCTCTAAGTTTGACCATAGCTTCACTTTGGTTAGGATAGTATTTTACATGGTAATCATCATTAGTATCATCACCATCATC
>JBAXZU010000148.1:0-3478 GCA_041670225.1 Bacilli bacterium
ATAGCCATCATCAATAGTGGGTACTAAAGTTGTAGGGGCATTCCAAGTCTCTCCATCTGTTGAAGTAGCATAGGCGACATAGGTATCTATAGCATCTTCATCCTGGATGGAGCTTTGCCACTGACAATAGAATTTTCCTTTAAAGTAGGTAGTTAAGACGCCATTAAGATAATGGTTAGTATCATCACTTGCTTCAAAGACATGAACAGTCTTGGCATTAGTGATTTTTGATAAACCTAAAGTATCAGTATTAGTCTGATCTAACATAGTTGAGTCAACAGTAAAGGGTTTGTTATCCGAAACTGGATTCTTAGGTGAAGAGGAAGTGGTGGTACTGCTAGAGACTTTTTCAGAAGAGGAGATTTCATTGGAAGAACTGCTAGAACTAGCAGGTGATGAAGATGAGACTTTTGTTCCACATGATGTTAGACCTGCTAATAAAGAAATGACTACTAGAAAACTATATTTAGAATTCATAGATTCTCTCTTTCTGCTTACTTTTAAGCATAGAAAAAGCTTAGATATTATCGCAATTTCGCTGGTCTATTAATAGCCTTAGTGATAATACCGCATATAGATGGAATCTGCTAACTTTCTAGGCTGCCAGAACAAAAATATTATCAAGAATGTGATGCAGGAACAAAAATAATTTTCATTATAATCAATTACTATCTACTATATCTTTGTATTCATTATGCAATCGAATGTCGGTTTCCCATATAAGAAAACCAGAAAGAAAGTCATTTCACATAGAGGAACTATATATCCGTTTTTCCTTTGATAGTTTTTTATTTCACTGTCTAGTATTTTTAAGAAAAAATCAGATTTAATAAACGAGGTATAAGCACTGTCTTCTTTGACTATTTGAAAAGCCTTTATTATGTTTAGTTTAGTAATTAAATCAAAGCTTTTGGATTTATATTTATTTATGTCTAGATCATTGCCTCGTTCATCTACTATATTTTTATATGAAACTAGTTTATCAATAGGAACATTTATTTCATCAGATAAAAAACCATTGGGACAATCTATCTTAAAATCTCGATATGCTTCAACCATTGGATAATCAATAAGGAGTCGCCCAAAATCTCCAGCCTCGTTAGAAAAGGTTTTCATCATTTCTCTTAAGACTGCGAACTTACCTTCTGTTTTTAAACTATTTTCTTGTATGTCAAAGTCAAAGACTAAATAAATAAAAGCAAATCCCTTTTCTATTTGTTCTAAATCTTTAATATTATTTTTCTTTATTTCTTTTAGAGTATCTAAAGTTGTAGTGAAATCTTCACCAAGAGATCGTATCTTTTTATAGAAGGAATAGATATTGATTCCTATTGGTATTACTTTTGTAGTTGTACCCTTACAGTAAAAAGATAGAAGTCTTTCTAAAAAGTTATATTCTGTTTTCTGACCCTCAACAAGTAGCAAAACTCTATCGGCCATTTAGCAAACAAAAGCTCCATTTCTATACATTTTCTCTAAATTATGTCCTTCTCTGATTTCTTTATCTGTGCAATCTTTTAAAGCTTTTATTCTTCCATCGCACATCAAAAAGCAGCAATCCGGTCTAGTTAATTCATTGTTCATTAAGGAGATATCATGAGTAGTGACAAATGCTTGTAAGCATTTTGATTTTTTGATTGATTCATAGACTAATGCAGCACTTTCGTAATGGTAGAAAGCATCAAATTCATCTATAAAAAGGAAAGAAACATTGTCGAGGCTAAGCATCCAAGAATAGTAAAGCCAAAGAGCAAATGTACCACTAGAAGCAATGCTAGCTAAAGGTGTTCTGCCACATTTAAAGTTACACATAATTGTCGGTCTTCCATTAATAACTTCACTAGATAGTTTCTCTTTGATTCCATTTTCATGTAAGAACTCTTCAAAATTCTTAAGCTTATTGGCCGTAATGACAATCTCATCTAATGATCTACTTCCATTAGTAAGACCATTGTATTGATTGCCTTGATTCAAGGATCTAAACCACAGCATTCCATTAGCAAAGTTTACTAAATTAGTAATGGTTTTATTGGCTCCATTAACAGAATTAGCAAAGATATATTTGATAATAGAAACATGGTTATCAACTATCTTAGAGAAGTCTAAAGACTCGATTCCCTCAAGGCTTATATACTTTTTATCTAGGTTACTATAATCGATATCTATAGCTTTCTTTTTGTTGATGGTTAGCTTTTCATAGACTAAGTCAAAAGGATTCTTTTTCCCGTATGAATAAACTACTACATCATTATTAAACTTAAAGGTATATGAAAACTCAGCTAATTTTGAATTAGCAGTATCTAGATTCAAATAGTTTCCAGAAAGAAGCTTACTATCTAATGATTTGTTAGTTGTTAGATGAATAGTTATGTCAAATAAAGCAAAACCCAATGATGATTTTCCAGAGCCGTTTCTACCATAGATTAATCCACGGCTAACAACGTCGTTGCTTATAGAATCAGTGCAGAAATTGTAATTACTTGTAGAATCTAAATTAAATACAAGAGGATTAGAGAAAGCTCTAAATCCACTTACTTCAAATCTAGTTAACATTGGTTTTAACCGCCTTTCCAAAAATTATAACATTGTACACAAACGCAGTCAATAAAATCCGTAAAAAAATTACGGAGTGTTCTTTTCTAATTATAAATCCTCTCTTTGTTTTGAATTAAATATTTTTTTTTAGACGTACCGATATCTTTATTATGATGCAACAGTTATAGGCAAACACAGGTTTACATCTTATTTTCTCTTTTAATTTCCTTAAAATTTTTCATTCTTAAAACTAACGTTCTTTAAATAAGTATTCCTTTCTTGTATAATCCTAATAAATATGAAAAGAACTACTATTTCAGATATAGCAAGAGCGGCTGGAGTATCAGAAACATCTGTTTCCTTAGTTTTGACTGGCCGGCCCAATCGTATTTCTTTTGCTATCCGGGAGAAGATTAAAGATACTGCTAAGGCTCTTTCTTATGTACCTAATTCTTTTGCTAGGGGTTTAGCTACTAAGAAGAGCAATACCATTGGTTTGATTGTCCCTGATATTGAGAATGGCTACTTTGCTTCATTAAGTAAGGCTATTTCTTTTGAGGCTGAGAAAGAAGGATATATAGTTCTTCTTTTAAATTCCAACGATTCTCATGAATTAAGCATTAAGCAGATTAATACTTTGATTGAAAGGAATGTTGACGGTTTGATTTTGGTTGTTCCTAATGAATCTTATCATCAGAAGAATATGAAGGAGTTAAAGGGTATCTTATCTTCATTAAGTATTCCTTACGTCCTTTCTGATAGAGACTTCCCTGATTTTAAAGCTAATAAGGTTTACTATGACAATATTGAAGGCGGATATTTAGCTACTAGGCTTTTGCTTCAGTCTAAGCATAAGAAGATTGCTTGTATTACTGGCCCTAATGATACTTTTTCTTCTATTCAGAGATTAGCAGGCTACAAGAAAGCTTTAGAGGAATTTGAT
>JBAXZU010000149.1:0-3437 GCA_041670225.1 Bacilli bacterium
GATCAGATTGGCGGAAAAGAAAAAGCCATTTTGGCTGATAAGGATAAGAACCTTCCTTCGTTTAAGGAATTCATGAAAGAATATGATAATTTTTAGATGAAGTATTTAACTAAATTTGATATTTCTCAATATGATGTTCTTGTTGTCGGTGCTGGACTTACTGGCAGTCTTATAGCCCGTCATTTTGCTGATTTAGGTAAAAAGGTTTTAGTACTTGACAAAAGGAATCATATTGCAGGTAATCTTTTTGATTTTATTGATGAAAATGGAATTTTAATCCAAAAATATGGTCCCCATGTTTTTCATACCAATGATGAAGCAGTAAATAATTTGATACACAAGTATGTTGATACTAAACCTTATTTAATGCGATGCTCTGTCTTCATGCATGGCAAGTTTACTCCTTCCCCTTTCAATTTCAAAACAATTGATCAGTTTTATTCTGAACAAGATGCAATAGAGTTAAAGAACTCGTTGTTGTCATCTTTTCCAAACCAAAAGCAAGTGACAATTGTTGATCTTTTGAGTTCGAAAAACAAGACTGTTAAAGAATATGCTGGTTTTTTATTCAAATCTGATTATTCATTATACACTGCCAAACAATGGGGAATAAAACCTGAAGAGATTGACCCTTCTGTTTTAAAAAGAGTTCCTGTTCTTTTAAACTATGACGAACAATACTTTTATGACAAGTATCAATATATGCCGATAGGTGGATTCACTAGTTTTATAGAAAAAGTTTTAAGCTCTGATAATATTGACATCGCTCTTAACCATGATTTTTTAAATGAATTTTCTTTACAAGAAGGAACTGTGTTTTATGATAAAACACTTGTTAATAAGAAAATTTATTTCTGTGGCACCATTGATTCATTAATGAACTATAAATATGGTCATCTTCCCTATCGTTCTTTGAAAATTTTTTTCAAGACATACGATAGAAGTAGTTATCAAGAAGCACCAATAACTGCTTATCCTGAAGTCAAAGACTATACCAGAATAACTGAGTTTTCAAAAATGCCACACCAGGTTTGTAAAAAAACGACAGTGGGTATCGAGTATCCAGTAAAGCCCAATGATAATAATGAACCTTATTACCCAATCCTTACAAAAGAATCTGAAGAAATGTATCAAAAGTATTTGCTTGAAAGTGCGAAGTTTACTCAAATTACTATTTGTGGAAGATTGGGTGATTTTAGGTATTACAACATGGATCAAGCCATAAAAAGGGTAATAGAATTATTAGCACATTAAATCGAATTTTATGGTAATGACTGACTAATAATATTATTTATATCCATATTGATTGCAATGAAGCCAATCCTTGTCCGTATCCTTTCTTTATCCGTTATCCTAAGTCTGTAATCCGTCATCCGTGAAGTGGTCAAATCCGTGAAAGGGATGAACTGGCAGGCTCTTTACTGTGCCTCAAAGGCACAGTCTTTTCATGTTGTATGATATTGGAAGGACGGTGCCGTTTCCCGTCTTCCTGTTTCCCCTCATGGTGTCTTCTCCTTTCAGTGGTAAAATTATGAAGAGGATTAGAAATGAAAACGAATGATTCAATAATTGAAGATAATCATGGACTGTTAGTCACTGCTGAAAAATTCAGAAAAAAGCTGCTGAGTTAGAGAGTGCAATCAAAGATAATTTCACTTTATCAAATCACGATAGACCCCTATTCTTTTTTGGAAACCAAGATGGTTTTACCGGAGACAAAGGGATAATCTCAACTATTAGAAAGACAAGAAATTGTTTTTCTCATGAAAACGTGGATATAAATGACGTAAACTATGTTTATGTAAAACAAGAGTTAATTGACTCTATAGATTATTTAATTAATAAGATAGAACATCCTGTTACTGTCGGTGATAAAATTTTGTCTAATTTGAATCCACTATATTGTGCAGATATCACTTTTTCTCTGAAAGACGTATTAAAAGAAATGAAGAACAAGCAATATTCTAATGTACCGGTATTTCAAGGAGAACATTTCTTTGGAATTTTCAGTTCCAACACAATTTTCTCAAAATTTACATATGATAGAAGCTTGGACGATACAGGAAAAATAAGCGAATATAAAGATTATCTTCCTATAGAAAATCATTTTGATGAATACTTTGATTATGTTTCTTCTTCTCTGCCGTTAAGAAAGTGTATTTCAAAATTCAAGAACATAAAGAAAGGCAAAAGACTTGCTCTATTGTCAGTAACTGAAGGCGGTAGACCTTCAGATGATATTAAAGGAGTAATTACTGTAGAAGATTGCTTATAAATTCTTCATGTTGTTCGCAATATTTATGAAAACGACAAACTAAAGTGTTGCCGGCTTGTTATGAATGTCCTCCTATCTTCTGAGTATTATCTCTGATGAATACAATTCCCGTATATTTTCGACTACACATAGAATCTCTCTATCCGGAAGAAGAACCTTTTTATCTACTCTTTTCCAGATTTGGTCTTTGCGTTCCTCTTGATTTCAGTGCATCCGCAGTGAGTGTAGAAACAAAAATCGGGTCGCATACAAGGTGCGGACGTCAAAAGAGCTGATGCATGAATACATAACTGTTATCTTCTTTCCGGATAGTTCAGGAATCCGCCATGAAGGGAATTGTTGCATTGTCATCAAGGCAGACTATTGAACAATCACAATGTAACGTAGAAGGTTTACTTTCCTTTAAAATTAGCAGACAACACTATTGTTTATCATTCTTTTTCTTTTTAGTTTTTCTTAGAAATACGAAAAGCCTCTCTGATTGACAGAGAGGCTCTAAAGAGGAAATTATTTTCCGATTTAAATCATCTGATCATATCTGCTGTTAGTTTTCTGCAAGAGGTTCTGGTTTCTTCTTATAGGCACTTCTGATTGCAAAGAAGCCCCAAACGCCTAATCCAGCCAGGATCACTCCATCGATGACATAAAGAGTAATCTGCCAGACTGGAAGCTGATATCCGATAATATCATTTTGGATTGCATTGGAGTTAGCAACGGAATAAAGGATATTTTTGCAGGCTTTTCTTAAAACATAGACATCATTGGCATTATCAGCTTTTGCCCAGGAGATTGGTGTTGTTGCTAAATTAAGATCACCTCCTGCATAGGCCATCTGTCTGGAATCCATATGTGCACATGTATTGAAATCACATATGACATATCCTCTGAATCCCCATTCTTCTCGGAGAATAGTAGTTAACAGACGATAGTCACCACCGGCCCAGGTATATCCGATTCTGTTGAATGAAAACATGATAGATGTGGTCTTACCTTTTTTGACTGCCTTTTCGAATGGCTTTAAGAAGATTTCTCTCATAGCCTGTTCATTGACGAAAGAAGCGTCACCGTTTAATGATCTGTGAGTTTCCTGTTCGTTAAGTGCAAAGTGTTTGACAGTGGGGAGAATGCCTTTGCTTTTACAGCCTTCAATTTCAGCAGCGGC
>JBAXZU010000150.1:0-3430 GCA_041670225.1 Bacilli bacterium
AAGGTTCCCATGAAATACATGGCATTCCTGAAATATCCCGATAGCATCGAACTAATTGTTCGGTTCTAGGCTACTAGGTTCATACGCATATCGTTCCAGCGTTGGATTCAAAATCCAATGGCCGTGAGATCATGGGAGTTCAAGTCTCCCTCCGGGCACCATACTTTATATCGGATTACACGGAAGTTAATAGCTTCCGTGTTTTTGTAGATTGAAAAGCTCTTATTTAGTTTATACTTTTAAAGTGCATACTTAAGGCATATTTGCCCCAAGTTCGTAAATACATCTTGATGTTTTGTAGATTTAGAATTATACTTCTAGTACAAAGTTAAGCCATTTTTGCCAAAAGAAAGGAATAGTATGCCAATAATAGAAAGAAATGCCTATCTTCAAAAACTAATTGATTATATGTGGGATGGGCAAGTTAAAGTAATAACCGGAATAAGAAGATGTGGTAAATCTTTTCTCTTGAAAGAAATCTTCATTCCATATATAAAACAACAGGGTGCATCTAACAAAGAAATTATGTTCATTGAATTGGATAAACTGTCCTTCATTCAATACCGCAATCCTTTGTTCTTGGTAGAAAAAGTGAAAGCATATGCCTCCTCACCAGAAAAGAAATACTATCTCTTCATTGATGAAATTCAAAATGCTGACAGCATAATTAATCCATATGACAAGGCTGGTAAGAAAATCAATGTATTCGATGCTTTAAATGACTTGATGGGAATTCAAAACCTTGATATCTATGTAACCGGAAGCGATTCTGTAATGCTTTCCAACGATATATTGACTAATTTTCGTGGAAGAAGCGATGAAATAAGAGTGCATCCATTATCTTTCAGCGAATATTCGGCAGTCTTTAGCAATCTAGATTCAAAAGAAGTTTTTGATGAATACTGCTTTTTTGGCGGAATGCCTCAGATAATCAGCAAAAAAACTGATAGTGAGAAGATGGATTATTTAAATGATCTTTTTGAGAGAACATACTTGAAAGACATACTTGAAAGAAGGAAAATCAAGAAACCCGATATTCTATCAAGAATCATTGATTTTCTTTCTTCTTCGATAGGATCGTTAACCAATCCGAGAAAAATTGCAAACACCCTTTCATCAAAAGGATATCCTATTGAAAGCAAAACCATCAGCAAATACCTGTCCTATCTAGAAGAAGCTTATCTTTTCACCGAAGCCAAAAGATATGACATAAAAGGCAAATCATATTTTGATTATCCTTCTAAGTATTACTGTGAGGATATTGGATTACGAAATGCGAGAATCGAATTCCGCCAGCAGGAGATCACCCATATCATGGAAAACATTGTCTTCAATGAATTAAAATACCGCGGCTATAGTGTAGATGTAGGGGTAATTGAAGATAGGCATTTGAACTCCCAAGGTGAGCCCCAAAAGATTCAACGGGAAATAGATTTTATTGCCAACAAGGGTTATCAAAGGATTTACATTCAATCGACGTTCAGCCTTCCCACAGATGAAAAGATTAAATCCGAAAAAACTGGCTTTTTGTTGACAAAAGACTCCTTTAGAAAAGTGATAGTAAGAGGAGATATCAATAAAACCTGGATAGATGACAGTGGGATAATGAATATTGGAATAATCGACTTCCTAAAAGGGAACAAATGGGAGTAATCTGGTAAACTGTTTTATAATTCTTGCCTTACATAGCCTTGGTTCTAAGCTCCAAGGCCTCAGCAGTCACATATTCATCGGTCGTTGCATGCCAGTTTCTCGAGATGTACGGCGTGTCGATTCAGCAGATTCTAAACATCATGTTAAGCCTCATGTTCATTTCAAGAACGGCACTCCTTTAAATAATGATGGAACGATTCATGACAATATAGGCGGAAGGCCAAATCCAAGCCGAGAAATATGGGATTGGCTTCACCAGAATGGATGGTGCATGAATGGAATTAAGTAATACTATTGTCGCTGAGAATGAAATATATGAAAGCTTCGAAAGCTTTTATGACAAAGAACTGTCATTTTCCATTGAAGAAGGCTTTCTAAATATCTCTGTCTTCTTTGCAATTTGGTTGGAAGATGAAGTCAATCCAGGTTTAGAATTGGGAATGGTTTGTGGTAACCTAAATTAATCAATATGAAAAGACCTAAACAAGATTTGTTTTATAATCGCTTCATCTATGAAGAAAAATTAAGATAGATCAATGATGTGAACATTCGAAGGAAATATTGGGTATATTCATTTTCAATTGCTTTATTTTGCCTTTGCAGTGCAACGTTTCCAACTTCTATTGGCTACAATTTTGAAAATTCTTTTTCGATTGCTTTCTTTGTTTGGGATATGTTTATGTATTTCTGGCTGGCTTATTGTGAGCACGAATGATATGCGTCCTGCCTTTTGAGAGATCATGAAGCCCTCCGGGGCTTCTTTTTGTTATCCTCGTTCCAGGAGGAAAGACAAATGGGAAAGAAGTCTTCTTTTACGTCGGAATACAAGACGAGGCTGCTGTCTGACTACCATGTCTCCAATCTGTCAATGGCGGCATTCTGCGGAATGAACGGAATAAAGTTATCCACCCTGGAGTACTGGCTGAGGAAGGAGACCGAGTATTCGGTGGCAGTCAATGCCGCACCGCCGAACAGGCACAACCTCATCGACGTCACCGGACAGGTGAGGGCACTTGACGTCACCGACGAAGTCAGCCTGACCATCAACGGCTTCAGCGTCAGGATCGGAAGGGGAGACCTTCCCTCGCTTGTGGGCGCACTGAAAGATGAATGAGCTCTTCGGAGAGACGAGGAAGGTCTTCCTCTATCCCGGGACCACCGACATGAGGCTTGGGATATTCGGCCTGATCAGAAAGGTTTCCTCTCCCGAGAAGGACTGCGCCTATGTCTTCTGCTCGAAGAACAGGGTGACGGCAAAGATCCTCATCTACGGAGGCAGCCATGTATGGCTCCTCCAGAAGAGGCTCTTCAGGGGAAGATTCCCATGGCCTAGGGAGGGCAACGTCGCAAAGGTCAGCGACGAGATGCTCAGGTTCCTGATGGTCGGAATAGACAAAGTCAACGACATCGAGCTGAAGGGAGAGGACAGAAAGTACAGCCTCTTCTAGAATCAGGGAAAAGCCCTGAAACATCGATAAAAAAGACATGAATTGCATAGACAGTTTATGTCTTTTTTGATAAAATAGTATGTATGAAAAACACGTTATCTGAGACTTCCAAGCAAGAAGAGATAGCTCCAACATATGAGGAGCTTATTTCAATGTACAGGAAGGCAAGGGAGGAGATATGTCAGAAGGACAGGCTGATAAAAGAGCTTCAGGCCGAGCTTGAGCAGAAGAAGAGAATCATCAGCCGAGCCAACACCGAGCGCTTCCTGGACAGGGAGGACGGACGCGCCTATCCGGGCAGGAGCCGCTCCGAAGTCAGGAAGAAAGGG
>JBAXZU010000151.1:0-3242 GCA_041670225.1 Bacilli bacterium
ATGAAAACGGGTATCGAGTAAAGCAGGACTTTAAAAAAGCCCTTGATGTTTTAAATACGTCTTTGAATCCTTTAGTTATTCAAAGAAAGAACCGTTTCTTTTTCAGGCATTTGGATGAACTTGAAAAAGAAGCAGGTCTTTTTACTAAAGATGATTTTTTAAAAATAGATTCCTCCATTGATCCTTTGGCTACTACCTATCTTGGCTTTTATAATGCATACCTGGCTTCAGGTAAGAAGAACCTCAATCTTTTATCCGAAAATGAAGTTGCTGATTTAGTGTTCCTTCTTGAAGAAGCAATTAAAGAAAAAGACTCAGCTAAGATTAAACATTTCTTATTGCTGCTGACTAACAAAGCTGATGATACCTTGATTCAGTCTTCCTATGTGGGCAAAGCTATTTATGAAGGCTTATCTTTTTTAGGTTTCCCGGCTTCTTTTCGTATTATTGCTAGAAGGCTTGGCTGTGTTCGAATGGATATTTCTCATGGAGAAATTCTCAATGTTTTAGGTGGCTATTCTTTCCAATCATTAGAAGAACTGAACCGCTCCTATAATTCCGGTATGATTAAAGAAGAGGAATACCAAATTAAAGCCTCGGAGTATTTCTATGCTTCTTATAATTTCTTTTCTCAGGCTGCTGACTATTATTTCTGTGAATCAGCTAAAAACAATTTAATTACTCTTTTAAAGGTCAAAGACCGTCTTTCCATTAAGGACGAAACCGTTAGACCAGTTGCTCCATCCATTGCTAAAAAAAGTCAAATACCTGTTAAAGCTCCTAAAATCGGACATGCGATTTCTATTTCTTTCCTATTAGTCGGAATAGCATTGATTGTTGTTGGTGTACTTCTTTTTACGTTATCTAAAAAATAAAGATACTATATAAGCAAACGAAATATCAAGAACAACTAAATGAGTCTTTCATTCATTGCTTTTGATGAGTCCGAGGGAGACAAACTATATAATATTTCCTTTTGGAAGCCAAATAATTGCTGTTTTTTTGAACTTCTTAAATATAAAAAAGATTGGAAACGATTTCATTTTGTTTCCTATCAAAAGGTCTTTACCATTGCATAATATGTTCGTATACTAACTAAAAGGTTAGTATACGAACAATGATTCTAGAAAAAGCAAAACCGTTAGGGGCTGAACTACGAGATACTTCTAATGCCGTCAAGCATTATATTGATTTGTCTTTAAGTACTTACTTAAAGTATAAATTGACGGGAATAGAAGGTATGACTATGAAATTTCTATTTGATAGAACTGACGAAACTATCACAGCAAAGGATATTATGAAGATATCCGGAGTTTCTAAGGCGACCATGTCACAGACTTTGGCTGGTTTAGAAAAGAAAAAGTTTATCAAAACTAAACCTTTAAAGACGGATCATCGTCAGAAAGAAATTGTCTTGACTAGTAAAGGAATAGAAGTCAATCAAGATTTTTGCAGAGCCTTTGCTGGTATTAATCAACAGATTGAAAAAGACTTTTCAGAAGAAGACAAAAAAGGGCTGCGTCAGTATCTAATAAGAATCAAAAATAATGTCAGCAATAAATTAAATTAAGGTAAAACATATGACTAAAGAAATTACAAATAAGAAACAGTTGAGGGTCGCTAATAAGATTAAGTCTAAGCAAACCTGGTCGGTTCTTTTCAAGCATCTGCATGGCTATTGGAAAGACACTATCCTGACTTGGATTTTCTGTTTGCTGGAATGTGTGACAGAAGTACTTGTCGCTTTCTTTATTCAGTATTTGATTGATGATGTTAAAGCAAGTAATCTAAATGGAATATATATGTATTCTGGCGTAATTGCTGGGTTAGCAATCTTTTCAACTGTGATGGGAATACTAGCTGGATACTGGGCGGCATCTGCGGCTTCAGGGTTTGGTAAGAATCTTCGTGAAGCGATGTTTGTTCATGTTCAGGATTATTCCTTTGCAAACATTGATAAGTTCTCTTCAGCTTCTATTGTTACTCGTACTACTACTGATGTTACCAATGTCCAAAACGCATTCCAAATGATTATCAGAGCTGTTATCCGTGCTCCTTTGATCATGATATTTGCTCTAATTATGTGTTTCATTACCGAATGGAAACTAGCTTGGATATTCTTAATCATTATTCCGGTAATTTTAGCCTTGCTGTTATTCATTGCTTCTAAGGCCCATCCGATATTTGTTGATATCTTCAACCGTTATGATGGCCTTAACTCGGATGTTCAGGAAGACGTTGATGGCATTCGAGTCGTTAAATCCTTTGATCGTGAAGATTATCAGGATCAGAAGTTCTATAAGACCTCTAATTACATTCATGATCATTTCATCAAAGCGGAAAAAATGCTGGCTTTTAATAACCCGATTATGAATATTGCTGTTTATGGAGCTACTATTGCAATTGCTTGGATTGGCTCAATGCTGATCATCAATAGCAATGGCTCTGAATTATCCATCGGTGGTTTAACCACTCTTATTACCTATATTATGATGATTATGATGTCCATGATGATGGTTACTATGGTTTATGTCAGCATCATCATTGCCCGCAACAGTGCTGAAAGAATCGTGGAAATCATTACGGAAAAACCTAGTATTGCTTCTCCCTCCAATCCGATTAAGGAAGTGCCTTCCGGTGCGGTGGAATTTAAAAATGTAGATTTTTCCTATAATCCGGGAAAGAATGTCTTAACTGATATTAACCTTTCTTTCCCAAGCGGAATGACAGTTGGAATCATTGGTTCCACTGGCAGTGGAAAGACGACTTTAGTAAGTCTTTTAGCTCGACTTTATGATACTACTTCCGGTAGTGTCTCAATCGGTGGAATCGATGTCCGGAAATATGATTTAGCTGTCTTAAGAGATGCCGTAGCTGTCGTTCTCCAAAAGAATACTTTATTCACTGGAACTATCAAGGATAATCTCAAATGGGGTAATCCTAATGCGACTGATGAAGAAATCCAGAAAGCCTGTGATTTAGCCCAGGCCAGCGGCTTCATCAATAGTTTCCCTCAAAAACTGGATACAATGCTTGACGAAGGTGGGACTAATGTCTCTGGCGGTCAGAAACAGCGTCTATGCATTGCAAGAGCTTTGTTGAAGAACCCAAAAATCTTAGTTCTGGATGATTCGACTAGTGCCTGTGATACTCATACTGATTCCTTGATTAGAAAAGGACTGAGTGAGACAAGACACGATGTAACGAAGTTTGTTATTGCTCAGCGTGTCTTATCTATCAAA
>JBAXZU010000152.1:0-3236 GCA_041670225.1 Bacilli bacterium
CAAAAAGGAAAAGGGAGTCACTGCTGGCTGATGATAGAGCCTGTGCCACTTCACTCATTTCAGTCATGAAGGTTGACTGGCCTTTAATCAGGTTATCACTGGCACCAATTCTGGTATAGAGAGAATCAAAAACCGGAATAGAACATGAGACAGCTGGGACAAAGCAGCCAATTTGGGCCATAATGACAATCAAACCAAACTCTTTCATGTAAGTGGATTTACCACCCATGTTTGGACCGGTGATAATCATTACATCAATGTCTTTATCCATATGATAGTCATTGGAAACAAAGAGAGTGTTAGGGGCAGCCTTTTCAATGATGGGGTGTCTTGCTTCGGTAACTGAGATTATCTTTTCGTTGTTAAACTGAGGGCGAATATAGTTGTTTTCTGAGCTGACAAAAGCAAGAGTTAAGAAATAATCAAGTTGAGAAATAGCCAGCGAAGTTTCCTGAATTTTTTCTGTATAGGCTGAAATTGTTTTTCTTAATTCTTTAAATAAGCGATACTCTAAAGATGTTCTTTCATCCTTAGCCCGGAGAATTCTATCTTCTTTTTCCTTAAGTTCTTCGGTGATGAATCTTTCACCAGTCTTAATCGTCTGCTTTCGAATGTAGCCGAATTCTGGTTTTACTAATCCAGCTTGCCCAGCACTGACTTCGATATAGTAGCCAAAGACGGTATTGAATCCTACACGAAGATTATGAATTCCGGTACGTTCCTTTTCACGGGTTTCCAGATTAGTGATCCAGGTCTTGGTTTCACTGGTTAATTCAATAAGTTCATCTAATTCGGGATTATATCCTTTTTTGAAGATTTCGCCTTCGGTGATGGTTAATGGACAATCATCCGAAATGGATTTTTCCAGCAAAGAAGTAAGAGAATCATAGTCACCAAGACTATCGGAAATATGTGACACATAAGAACCGGAAATACCTTGAAGATCTTTTTTTAACTGGGGTACAATCAAAAGGGATTTCTTCAATTGAAGGAGATCGTGTCCATTGCAATTCTCATAACCCATTCGGGCAATCAATCTTTCCATATCAAAACAGGAGGAGAGATCTTCACGGAGATTTTCACGCTGAATGTAGTTTTCAATGAAAGCCTGGGTGATATCCAAACGGGATTCTATTTCCATCTGATTGGCGGAAGGAGAAAGAATCTGGGCTTTGAGATAGCGGCTTCCCATAGGAGTCTTTGTCTGGTTTAATAACCAATAGAGAGTTCCGAAAGTCTTGCCATCCAAAGATTTGACCAGTTCCATATTGGACTGGGCTGAATAATCAATTTTCATTGATTTCTGGGCCATGAGGTTCTTTATGGGTTTGAAATAATCTAATGGGCGTCTTTCCATATTTACTAAGTAATTATAGATACGGGCTGAACAATCCACCTGTCTATCATCCTTGAGATTACTGAATAAGGGCTCAGACTCGATGGATGTTGAATTATCATTGTAGTAAGAAACGATGATATTACTATTCTGTTTGATAAAAAGAATGAGATCAGCATTTATGTTGGTTGCAACAATTAATTCCCGTACTTCAAAAGAAAGAAGACTCTCAAGGATTGCTTCTTTATTATTTTCTAAGTTCAGGCATTTCATTTCACCAGTAGAAAGGTCAGCAATAGTGATGACCGCCATGGACTGGTAAAGACCAAGGGAAGCAATATAGTTGTTGTCAGTGGAAGTTAAATCCAAATTCGCACCAGGAGTGATAATTTGGATAACATCTCTTTTTACCAACTTTTTGGTTAGCTTGGGGTCTTCAACTTGCTCACAAATACCGACTTTGTAGCCTTTATCGACTAACTTTTGGGCATAGCTGAGGTAAGCATGGTGAGGAATTCCGCACATCGGAATGAATTTTCCGTTTCCACAGGCTTTTTTTGTCAAGAATAACTGAAGCTCGCGTGAGCATTTTTCAGCATCATCCAAAAACATTTCATAGAAGTCACCGATTCGAAAGAAAAGAATGACATCACCATATTTTTGTTTGACCTCTAAATACTGGGCAACCATTGGGGTTACTGATGAATTATCGGCTTCAGTTTTCTTTACATTACTCATTTTGTTTATCTCTTAATAAGGATGACTTACAGACTTGCTTTGCTTAAAGGATCAATTAGAAGGAGAAGATCATATTTAGCTTGTCTGAAATTGACGACTAATGGATCTTCCTCATATGTTTTGAAAAGGCCTTGTGCCTTTTCAAGAGTTTTCTTTTTCTCATCACCGGACAGGAATTTTAAGCTGCCTTTCAGCAATTCATATTCTTTCAAAAGGTCGGACAGTCTTTGATCGTTTTTTAAGGCTTCCTTGAGGGAGAGATAACGTTGGTAAAGTGGTAATGACTTGAAGTCATCAGTAAGTTGAATAGCCTGTTGGATCAATTCTTCTTTCTCAGTCATTTATGAGTTCTCCTATCAATGAAAAAGTATGGGATTCAATAATATGGACTTTACGTATCTGTCCAATCAGAGTTTCATCAGCTTTGACATGAACCAGTTTTCCATGGCGGTCATAGCCAGTAATCATTTCTTTGTTCTTCTTTGAGACATCTTCAAAGAGGACTTCCAGTTCTTGATTAAGATAGGATTGTGATTTTTCTTCGGTCTGTGAATCAATCAAGGTCTTGAGACGGTTGAAGCGATCATGGATTTCCTTCTCAGTTGATATATTTTCCATGCGATAGGCAGGGGTTCCAGGCCGTGGAGAGAAGATAAAGGTAAAGGCGGCATCAAATTTAACCTCTTTGGCTAACTCAAGAGTATCCAAAAAATCCTTTTCAGTCTCATTTGGGAAGCCGACGATGATATCAGTAGTAATAGCAATATCAGGTATTCTTTCTCTAAGTTCGTGAATCAAGCTGAGGAATTGTTCTTTAGTATAACGGCGGTTCATCTTTTTGAGGACTTCGTTAGATCCTGACTGAAGCGGCATGTGAATACAGGGCATGATGTTATCATGCTTTTTCATCACATCAAATACCTCAGTGTTGAAATCACTAGGATAAGGAGTGACAAATCTAACTCGCTCAATTCCGGTGGAAGCCACTTTATCTAAAAGGGAGGCGAAGGCATACTTGTCGTTAAAGTCTTTGCCATAGGCATCGACATTCTGTCCTAAAAGGGTAACTTGTTTATAGCCACTTTCTTTTAGACATCTAACTTCAGCAAGGATATCTTCTTCTTTTCGGCTTCTTTCCTGTCCACGGGTGTAAGGAACAATA
>JBAXZU010000153.1:0-3172 GCA_041670225.1 Bacilli bacterium
CTTTAAATCTTCGGGAAGGGTCTTGATGCCAGCAGTGTTGGATTTTACTTTCTTGACACCTGGAATCTTCTTTTCGATTTCTTTGTTGTGTCTATGGTTCTTCTTCAGTTCTTTGATGTTGACTGCCTTTAAGAAAGCAGTTTTAGGAGTAAGAGTTCTGATTTCATCACCTTTTTCACCGATTTTAGAATGTTCTTCTGTTCCTGGACGCAAAGGCTCTGTGGAATCAGAGGCATCGTTTCTGGCATTGGTGTTGACTTCAATGGTTCTTACTTCATTAGTATCATTCTTTTTAGTTTCAATGATAGGTGTTTCTTTTTTATCTTCTTGTCTATAGGTATCAAGAGAAATAGACTGAGGTTGTGCCTCAGTTGCCTTCTCTTCTTTTTCTTCGATATCCTTTAATTTGTATTTTTTTCCAAAATGCATGTCTTTATTTTATGATATTTTCTTTTCATATAAAAGGAAGTAAACGGATAAGAAACTAGTTTAATTTAGGTTTGTTAGGAACAATATGATGCTTACGGCATCTGGCTTCATATGATTCTTTAGCACCGACAAGGATTACCGGATCATCATAATTGGCAGGCTTGCCATTTATGATTCTCTGGGTTCTGGTGGCAGCACAGCCACAGACGGTGCAGGCAGCAGTGAGCTTTGTGACAAACTCAGCTCTTGCCAATAACTCCGGCATTGGTCCAAAAGGTTCACCTCTGAAGTCCATATCTAAGCCAGCAGCAATGACTCTAACGCCTTTATCAGCTAAATCTTCGCAGATTTGAATTACTTCCTTGCCAAAGAACTGAACTTCATCGATAGCCACTACCTGGGTATCAGGTTTGACATAGTTATAGATATCAGCTGCTTTTTTAATAGCAAAGGCTTCATATTTATCTCCGTCATGAGATGCAATTGCGGATTTGTCATATCGATTATCAATAGAGGGCTTAAAAGCCATGATCTTCTGATGAGCATATGATAAAGTCTTGATTCTTCTAATTAATTCTTCTGATTTACCGGCAAACATTGGCCCAGTAATAACTTCAATCCAACCCTTCTGGAGTTCCTGATACATGATTTTATCTCCTTGAAATGATTAAGACTAAAATAAAATTCCTGCTCTTAAACAACGAGCTTATTATATCATTTGAAAGACTCTATTCCTTAGAAGAAATGAAACTTATTTTTTGAGTTACTTTCTAACTAGGCAAATGAATAAGAAAACTATTCTTCCGATTTCATTATTGAATAGTTTTGATTGCTATGAAAAAAGGCAGCTAATATCTCTATAATTCTTACAACCTAGACTGCCCTAATTACTGTCCTATCCTACTAGCCTATACTAAAGACAAGGAAAAGAAATAGTATGACTGAAAGTAATAATACTGAGTTTAAGGAATACCTAAATCGAAAAGAGTGGGATCAATGGTTAAAAACTCTTTGTGGTTTTTCTAACACTAAAGAGGGCATCTTTATATTGGATATAAAGATAATGGAGAATTCCAAGGGATTTTAAAGTCTTCCATTGATGATGAGGTGATGTATATTAACAAACAAATCAGAGCACATACTAGTCCTATTGTCATTTATTCTATTCACTATATTTATAATGATGCCTATCCTGATAAAGCAGTTATTGATATTGAGGTTCAACCTCGTTGTGATGTTATTACTTGGATGACTATTCCGGATCATAATCCTATCATGTATGTTAGCGATGAAAGAAGAACAATAGCTGCTACTATTGAAGAAATGCAAAACGCATTACTTAATGCTAATAATTTTGAATTTGATTTAGTTAAGGTTGGTATTAAGAATGATGATGTTTCTTTTGATGATTTGAAAGAAGAATATGCTAGAAGCAATCAAAATAAAACTTTAACAAATAAAGATTTAACTTCTTTCGGGCTTCTTACTAATGATGACTATCTAACCATAGCAGGATATCTTTTTGCTGATAAATCTAGTTGCAAGAATGCTAATGCTGTTTGCACCACACGGCCAACTCTAAATAAAGGAAGCAAAGACTATCTTGATTCAAAGCCTGTGCAGGGATCTATTATTGAGATCTTTAAAACTTTGATTGATTATGTCTCTAATGTGAAATTCTATAGTTTCGGTGGTTTGAAGGATGGACTATATCGGAAAGACATTGGATCTTTTTCTATCAATTCATTAAGAGAAGCTTTTGTTAATGCTGTTGCTCATCGTGATTATAAAATTGATGGCAACAACATTTCTTTGGATTGCTTTCCAGATAGAATCGAAATTTCTTCTCCTGGCTCCATGCTTCAAAGAGGTGAATCTATACGTAATGAAAAATTAGAGTCTCTTGTTTCATTAAGAAGAAATCGAACAATCTGCGATATGTTATCTCGTTGTCACTTAATGGAAGAAAAAGGGTCTGGATTTGATTTAATTATTCAGGATTATCAGGATCTTCCTGAAGACTATTGCCCTTTGTATACTACAACCAACGCTTCCTTTACTTTGACTTTGAAAAACAAGCAATACAATTTTGGTAATCAAGCAATTGAAGACTTAAAAGCTGAGTCTTTTAAAAAGAAAGAGAACTATTTCTTACCGCGGGATGTTTTAAAATTGAAGAATCCTAAATATGCTTTGATTGAACAGCAAATCAAAGCAAATCCTTTATCTACTTATCTTGATTTTGAAAAATGCGCTGGCTTATCAGCAAGTGGTGTTAAATATAATCTTTCTCAAATGAAGAAAGCTTGGCTTATAGAAAGAAAAGGTACAAATGTTTCAGGGCTATGGGTGATCATTTCTGATAATGATCGTCCTCAGGCTTTCTATAACTTAGATCAAGACATTCAGGCTCAGTCTCTTTCTTATTGTCAAAAGCTTTTTAAAGCAAGTAAAACACCAAACCTTAATACTTAAGAATTAAGAACACTATTTACTAAGAAGACAAGCTTTTATTTGACCAGCGGTCAATTCAAGGGAGCAATGCTTCTTTCTGGATTTGAATTACAAGATGATAACTTCTTGGTTTCAGTAGTCGGCTTTTAAAATAAATGAGATTTATCTAAGTATTCTTCTACCATGGAAGTGATTCTATCAGCAACCTGAATAGAGAAATGAACATCATCTTTTGATTCCAGTGAATGAGGTAAGTCTGAAATAATATATGTCTGCGGATGGAACTCAA
>JBAXZU010000154.1:0-3147 GCA_041670225.1 Bacilli bacterium
GATCAGATTTACTGTGAAGGAGACTATGGTTATGCAACGGCCTTATTAGGTGATGACAACGCCTTTTCCTTCAAAGCTATTTCTTCTACAGATGACGGAAACACAGGAGAAGGTGATAGCGGCAATGCCAAAGAAGGCTATGATGTCTGGACTGATGTCAAATACGGAGTAGGAACAAACCAGACCATGACCGGTGAAATGAAACAAGGACCTGGAAACCGTCCATGTCTTATCACGATTCCCGGCGGAGCTTTCAAATTCTGCGATGCCAATGCCCATTCTTCCATCCGTGATTATTTTTCTGCTAAGAACTATACCGTCTTCACTTTAAATTACACAGTCGGAGAAAACAGTTATCCCAAAAGCATCATCGATGTAAAGACTGCTATTCAATATGTTTACGATAATGCCGCTACCTATCATATCGACAAGAACAACATCAATGTTCTTGGCTGTTCAGCCGGTGGTTATCTAGCCAGTATGGCTTCCCTTACAGGTGCTAGTGATTTTGTAAAAGAAGGCGGAACCGATTATACATATAAAGTAAACAACTATATTGATTTCTTTGAAGCTACTTTATGGATGACCGCAGATTTCCAAGCTTCGGATACCTCTCCTGAGTCTTCGTATGTCGGAAAGGCTATCAGCACTCTGACCGAAACCGAAAGAGCTGCTATGAACCCTCCTTCCTATTTAGCCGCCACCTCCTGCAAAAAAATCTATATCAGTCATGGTACTGCCGATACTACCATCTCCGAAAACATGAGCAAGGCGTTCTTTGATCTCTGCAAAACTTCAATCGGAGAAAATTATGTTCATTATGAAGCTCTTGAGGGTGCGAATCATGAAGACGCTGCTTTCTACACTGATGACAACCTTTTAAAGGTCTATGATTATCTCGATGTCCTCAAAGAAGAAGTCGGTGGCACTTCCTATGCCTACAGTGAATCAAAAACCATGACCACTCCTTCCGGAACCGAGACTTTCACAACTTCTTATCGGTTGGTTCTCTTTGAAAACGGAACCTGCACATTCAGAAACATCGAAGACAGTTCTGTATATGCTGGTACCTATACCAAAACCGGCGAAACTTATAGCATCAGCGGATTAGTCGATGAAAACGGTACTCAGATTGTCGGTGGAAAAGATACGACTCCTTCCCAAGGAACTTCTGTTTCTTTCATTAAAGACGGTGGGTTTGAAGCAACTCTTATTGCCGGTGCCTTTACTCCTATTTCCGAATAAGCGATTTTTAAGAAGGGTGCAGAAAAGCACCCTTCTTCCTTATATAAACATGAATATTTCAACACAATTCACATATAGGAAGCTCGATTTCGATTGCTTTGAAATCATCGCTCCTATGAAAGAAAGAATCTATTTAGTCTTAGGCAGAGAAAAAGCCTGCCTTATCGATACTGGGATGGGTATCGGTTCTCTTTTAGAGATTGTCAGAAAGATAACCAATCTACCTTTGATTGTCATAAATACCCATGGTCATCCTGATCACGCCGGTGGAAATCTCGAATTTGGAGAGGCTTTTGTCAATCATCGGGATTTTCCTATCTATAGGGCTATGGTAACTAAGACTTATAGAGCGAAAGATGTCCGCAAAATATATAAAGACAAGGCAAAGCCATTTCTTGATGCAATGATGGATTATTTACCACATCCTCTCCCTTTAGATGATGAATGCATTATCGATTTAGGAAACAGGAAATTGTTTTCCTATCTGATTCCAGGTCATACCCTGGGCTCAACTGTCATCTATGATTCCTTATCTCATTTTCTTTTTGTCGGAGATGCAATTTCCACCAGAGATACCTGGCTTTATCTTTCTTATAGCACAGGCTTGGTCACTTACAGAAGTTCTCTGCTTGCTTTCATGAAGAAAAAAGTCCCTTATTCTTTACTTTTCTCCGGTCATGACCCAAATGAGGCCAAACCCGACCTCTTTGATAGAAGAATCAAACTTCTTGACGATGTCATAAACAGAAAGATCATTGGAAAGAAAGTGACTACTTTTGCCGGAAAGGGTATCAGAGTCGAAGCTTATCAGAATAGTCTGATATACGACCCCGAAAGGATAGATAAATGAAACACATTCAGGCGATTATCTTTGATTTAGACGGTGTTCTCTGTTTTACTGACCAATATCATTTCCTGGCTTGGAAAGCCATTGCCATCCAAGAAGGAATCGAATTCAATCAGGAAATCAACAACCACTTAAGAGGTGTCTCCAGAATGGATTCCCTCAATATTATTCTCAAAAAAGCAAAACGCAATTATTCTTTATCTGAAAAAGAAAAATTATGTGAAGAAAAAAACAATATCTATCGCTCTTATCTTCTGAAAATGAAAGCCGATGATGTCAGTGAAGAAGTAAAAGACACACTCGATTATCTAGTGAGAAACAGTATTCCTCTGGCAATCGGCTCATCTAGCAAAAACACAATGACAATCTTAGGACAATTGGGAATCTCGAGATATTTTAATATCATTGTCGACGGAAATATGATTTCGCATTCCAAACCCGATCCGGAAGTATTCCTCAAAGCCAGTCGTCTTTTAGGAATACCACCGAAAAACTGTTTGGTCATCGAAGATGCCAAAGTCGGAATAAGGGCCGCTAAAGAGGGCGGCTTTATATCGGCTGGTCTTTCAGATGCCAAAAACAGCCCTTTTGTAACTTATAAGCTGAATAAGATTACCGACATTATTGAAATCTTAAAGGAAGCAAACTGAAATGATAACATTTTTAAATAGAGTCAATCTTAATCTAAAGCAGTTTCTCGGTCTTCTTGGGGCTTTGCTTATCTTCGTAGTCTCGCTTTGTCTTCCATCATTTGATTTCATATCAGTCGGAGGTATAAGAACAATTGGCTTATTGGTCTCTTTTCTGGTAATCCTGATAACAAGTGCCTTGCCAGTCGTTGTTACCAGCATTCTTTTCATCGGGTTAGTGAGCATGTCCCTAGGAACAAGTCCCGAAGCCCCTGCCCTAGGTTTGAAAAGTCTTCAGTCTTCTCTTCATTATTCTCTGTCTGGTTTCAGTGAACCGGTAGTTTATTTTACTCTTGGCTCGTTTGGTCTGACCGCAGCCAGAACCACTACCCCTTTGTCAAAAAGAATACTGAAAGGACTGTTAAA
>JBAXZU010000155.1:0-3138 GCA_041670225.1 Bacilli bacterium
AAAAGTAATTATAATATGACTCGAATTTGTTATTCTTTTCTAAAAGAAAGCGTATTTGAGTTTTCAGAGGGAAGTATTGACAGTTATGGAACAATGGTTCGGTCTACCAAAAACAATATTACAAAGGTAATGAAAACCGACCTTGCCTATAATCTCCTATCTTATAGTTACTTTAGCGGTGATTCAATAAATGCCGGTGAAGTTGTTTCTTACACTAATGTTGACGATAACGGAAATTTTATTCTGGGATGGATGGAAGACTTCCAGATTATGCATATCTCTTTAATGTATGTGTTTATAGTTCTTGATATCATTATTTCGATTGTTCTTTCTATTGCCTTTTATCAGGCGAATAAAAGAAAGTATCTTTTACTCAGATTAAGCGGCACTAACAGACAAATGCTTTTAAAAAGGGATTTGATTACCGGAACTGTCTTTTCAGGTGCAGGCATGGTTTCAGGTTTAGTATTCGGTGTTTTGGGTGGCTTGATATTAGATGCTTATTATAAAGGAAAAATAGTATTTTCATCTGCGACATATTTTGTGATTGGCAGTATTCCTGTTTTGTGTCCGATATTGATTTTCGGTTTTACATTAGGTTTCTTTTCTTTAGAAATTTTAAAGTTCCTTCTACCTAAAGATATTTCAAAAATGATAAAAGAAGCAAAGAGAAAATGAGTTTACTTTCAGTTTCTAATCTCAGCAAGAGATTTGGCAGTCAGGTGCTTTTCTCTGGCCTTTCTTCTGATGTTGATTCTGGTATTCTTTTACTTAAGGGAGCAAGCGGCTGTGGTAAAAGTACTCTGATCAATATTATCCTTGGAAAAGTAAGCAAAGACGAAGGCGAGATTTATATTGATAATGAAAAAATTGATTTACTGGGTAAAAATAAGAATCAGTTTATTTTCTCTAACATTTCATATTGTGGAACTGATCCGAACTTAGTATACGAAATGACTTTGGATGAGAATTTCCGATATTTATTAAATGACATTTATGATAAGCAGGTGAGAAAACAAATAACAGATTTTTTTGAATTCGAAAAATTAGAGAAAATCCCATTATCTGAATTGAGCGGAGGGGAAAGAACAAAGGCTGAACTTATTTTTTGCTTGTCTAAAAAAAGAAATATTTATATACTTGATGAACCTTTTGCTTCCCTGGATACTTTAAACAGGGACAGATTGCGAGACTATATAGAAAAAATAAAGAGGCATTCTCTTGTTATTATAGTTGACCATAGCGGGAGTATGGATGATTTGTATGATTCTAAAATCGAGTTTTTCGAAAACGGTAAAGTGGAATTTGTTAAAAAGAGAATAACTCAAATGAAACTTGATCGAAAGGGGACAACTGAAAAGCCAAAGATACTGACTGGATTTTTAAGCTATTTTCGTTCTTTCAAATTAGATTTTTTTGTAAGACTGTTTCTTCTTATTTCTTCCCTGGCCTGTTTCATTGTCGGAATCTCTTTTACAGTTCCGATAAATTATGTTCCACAGGTTAATGCAATCTTAGAAAGTGATCCTATTGAATATCATCCTGTTTCTTATAAGAAGAATATAACACCTGATTCTCTTTTTTTAGATAATAGTGAGAATAAAAATTATGAAGTATTAAATGCTTTTTATTATATGAATGACGGAGATAGATCTGGTATTACTTTTCTTACAACGAAAAACGAAGAAATCAATAATTTCACTTTCCTTGTAAAAGATAAAACCATAGGGCCATTATTTGGTGATACTTCTTTCTATGAAGCTGATGACGATGATAAGAAAGTCACTATAATTGTCAATAAACTAAATGATTCGGTTTTCTTTCCTGATTATATCAAAACTCAGCTTATCATCGACGAAAAGAAAGACAGTGTTCTTGTTGTTTTAAATAACTATACTCTTGATTATATCCTTCAAAATGGCGGTGTGGATAAAATCACCGTAAACAACGGAAATATTGCCATGCCAATCGGCTTTAAAATCCGTGGGAATAATTTATTATTGACTACTAAAAAGGAAGACTTTATTGATTCCGTCTCTGTGTTTCCTGACATGGATTTTTTAGTCTCTGTCAAAGACGTTTCGGCAGGAAGAGAAGTGAAAGTCTATAGCCCATTTATTGATGATTTTGAATTGATGTCACTGATTTCTTCAAGTTCTCAGGCCGACACTGAACTTTCTTTTTCGCTCAGAGCATATAAGGACATTCTTCTTCATGCTAATAACATAAATACGACAGAGTCAGATTCAGTTTTCTTCTTTCTTCTTAATAAGGAACAGATAAGGAAGCTGGATAATGTTGCCGATTATTCATTTTCTGATTCTTTGATAAAAGATTATTCACGTGTCCTGAATGTTCGGAGAAATGTTTTATTTTCGTTAATGGCCGGTTTAGTGGTTGCTCTCATTATTTATTCGTTTGTATCTGTTGGAAGCTTAAAGAAATGGAAGGACAGTATTTCTCTTTGTTTTACCGATAACGGATATTCAAAGAGGCTTTTTCTCTCTCAGAACATTGTTCCTATTATGATTGGTTTTGCTTCTTCTTTTCTTATGCTGATGTTGTATTATCCCTGTCTTTTATTTGCCGATTATCTTAGCGTCAGTAAAGCCTTTCCTTATCGAGAAGGCTTATATTATTATTCGCAGATGCCTGCTAATAATTACTATGAATCACTAACTGAACCATTGCATATCTTTTCTTTTAATCCATTTGTGTTTTTATGTTTTGCTATTTCTTTAGTCTATTGTTTGACTTATACCTATAGTTTTTCTTCTAGGGAGAAGTATAAATAGTTTTGTTTTTCTTAACCTTTATTTATATTGATTAAAATCAATTGTAAGAACCTAAAATGGAAGTAGAAAAAACTGGAAGGTATCTATAAAACGGCGGATGCGAATTAACAGATGATTATGTGGGCTTTTATAAGGCGGTGAGAAACAGCATTGACTCTTTGAATAAACAAAAACCAAGTGATAAGCTCAACACTGTTTCAATAATCTCCGCTCTTACTGTTCTGACGCCTCGTTTTATCTCAAGTAGTCAGTCAGACAGATAGTCTTGATAGTTCTTTGTTTTCAATAGTGTCTCTGCTTTTTCGATGCTTTCTTTTGAGGGAGGTTCTATTCCTTTTAATCT
>JBAXZU010000156.1:0-3136 GCA_041670225.1 Bacilli bacterium
CCGGAACCAGAATCAAGAAAATCGGTTTTGATAAACTTCCCAAAGATGGGCATTATATGATTACCTTCAACCACATCTCAAACTTCGATCCCATGATAATCATGGATGTTCTCAAAAAATATAATATAATCTGCATCTCCAAAAAGGAAAACCTGAAAACTCCGATTATGGGAGCATTCATTCAGAAAGCTGGATACATCCCTATTGACAGGCAGGATTTAAGACAGACTTTAAAGATGTTCAGGAAAGCCGTCCATTATTCTCAGGATCTCAATTATTCAATCTGTGTGGCTCCGGAAGGAACCCGAAGCAAGACACTGGAATTGCTTCCTTTCCATAGCGGAACTTATAGGCTTCCCCTAAAGGCTGAAATGGGAATTATTGAAATATACTTAGAAAATACAAATTTAATTCATAAAAACTTTCCATTTAAACTAACAAAAGTTAAAATGGAAGTAATGGATATTATCGAATATGATTCGATAAAAGACGATTGTACCCAGACTATTGCTGAAAATGCCCGAGATCGTTATGTCCAGACAATCAAGAAAAGAGAGGAGCAAACAAAATGATTTATCTGCTTGTTAATCCGTTAGCCAATAATTCTACTGCCAATGAAGTAATGCATAATGTCTTAGACTCAGTTCATTCGACTTTTGGAAAAGAAACTGAAACCAAAGATATTACCAAGCTCGAATATGATTTCTTCCTTAATTCCTTAAAAGAAAATGATGTTGTCGTTCTTTTCGGTGGTGATGGTACTTTTTCATACTTAGGAAATGCCTTATGCGGAAAAAAGCTCCCCTGTGACTTCTTTGTCTACGGAGCCGGAACCGGAAACGATTTTCTTCGTGATGTAAATACTCAGAAAATCAATTTTTTCAGAATCAATGATTACCTGATTAATCTTCCGAGGGTCATTGTCAATGGTGAAACTAAAAGGTTCCTCAATAATGTCGGATTCGGCATTGATGGCGAAGTCTGTGTAGTTGCCGATCAGCAGAAAAAGAACGGAAAAGAGAAAATCAATTATACCAGTTTAGCTATCTCCCTCCTTCTTTTCAAATATAAACCCTGTGACTGCAAAGTCACTGTTGATGGTGTCGAGCATGATTTCAAACATTGCTGGCTGGCTCCAACCATGAACGGCCGCTATTATGGTGGCGGAATGATGGCTTGTCCTAAACAAAATTGTTTATCTGACAAAGTCAGTATCATGCTTATGTGTGGAAAAGGCAAAATTGCAACTTTGCTTTGCTTCAAGGACATTTTCGCAGGAACACATGTCAAGAACAAGCGAACTACTATTCTTGAAGGCAAATCAATAAAAGTTGAATTTGCTTCTCCCCGAGCCTTACAGATTGATGGCGAAGTAATCGAAAACATTTCTTCTTACGAAATAACAAAATAAACAAAAAAGCCGGTTAAATCCGGCTTTTTCAATAAATTTAATTTTATGATGGCTTCTTTTCAGTTTCCATTTTTAGATCGGACATAGTTTTAATCTTCTTACGGTATTCCTGAAACATGAAGAAAACCGAGACCCCTGAAGTAAGAACCTCAGCAATCACAAATGACCACCACACTGTGTTAACAGGATCAGGCAGCATAACAAATAAGTAAGCAAAAGGAAGAACTAAAACAATCAATCGGAACAAGGAAATAATCAAAGGCTTCCAGGCCAATCTCAGTCCTTGAAGAATTCCTTGGATTCCTACACTAACCGCCATAAAGACATAACCGATTGCCGATATTCGGATGGCGACAGCACAGGAAGCGACTATTTCCGTGCTTCCTCCGGAAGCTAAACCAAATAGTTCACTTAAAGGATTTGCTAAGGCCTCATAAAGAACGGTAATTGCTAAGGCAACAATCATTGAATCAATTATTCCATAAGTCATCGTCTTTTTTACCCGTTCCTGATTTCCAAGACCATAATTAAAGGAAATGATCGTTATCAGCGTATTACTTAAGCCAAAAGCAGCAAATAAAGCTATTTGCTGGATTTTGTAATAAATTGCAAAAGTACCCTGGAGAAGAGAACCATACTCGGATGACAGACCTAAAATCATCGTCATAGAAAACATCATGAGTGATAGAAGAGCCTGCATAATTGCCGCTGAAAAACCAATAGCATAGATTCCTTTGATAATTAACCAATCCGGTTTGATGAATTTCGGACTGGGGTTGATTTCCTTGTTAGTCAGATAATGAAAAGCCATCGCAATAAAAAGGGAGATAAACTGACCAATGACAGTAGCATAGGCTGCTCCCTGCACCCCCATCTGAAGAGGATAGATAAAGACATAATCCAAAACAATATTGGCAACAGCTCCGGAAATCTGGGCAATAGTCGAAAACAAAGTCTTTCCTGAGGCTTGAAGGAATCTTTCATAGACCGTATAACCAACGGAACCCAAAGAAAGTGTGCAGACAATAGTCAGATAAGAAGTTCCTATTTCAATCGCTTCAGTATTTCCGTTAGCCTGAAAAGAAATAAAGGCTTTAGAAGCAAAAATACCGAATATCAGGAAAACAAGATATATGACCAAAGCCAGAAAAATACCATTTCCGCAGACAGCACTGGCTTTGTCATTTTTCTTTTGCCCAAGATACCTGGATAACAGAGAGTTGATTCCGATTCCGGTTCCAACACCAATAGCAATCATCAGAATCTGGATTGGAAAAGAATAACCTAAAGCCAGATTTGCGTTTCCCCCATTGCTTCCCATATTAATAACAAAGGCGGTATCCACCACATTATAAAGGGCCTGAAGTACCATAGAGATAATCATCGGTATTCCCATTTTCCAAATAAGATTTCCGATTTTCTCGGTAGCCATTCGATTCTGACTGACAATGTTCTGTTCCATATTTATTATCCTTTTAATAAAAAAGCATAAATCCGGTAAACTGGACTTATGCAATTGCAGCGCGTTTATATTTATCAAGTATAGCCATTTTCAAAACTATATGTAAGAAAAAAATAAATTACTTTAAATATCAAGACATTCAGGCAAGTGATTTATAAATAAAACTTAAATTATTTAATAAAACCATTGGTGAATTATCTCTAATACCCTATAATAATTATATTCAAAAAAATCACTGAGGATCAAAATGAAGAAAACTTATA
>JBAXZU010000157.1:0-3132 GCA_041670225.1 Bacilli bacterium
ACTTTAAGAAAGAAACATTTTTATTATCAAGAACTGAACTGATAGCTTCAAATAAATAATCCTGAACCTCTTTCCTGGACAAATCCAAAGTATACTGATGACGGCCTTTCAACGGATAATGAAGATTGTCATGAATAATCCATTCGGGATGGTCATGATAAACTTTCGTATCATCATTGACCATTTCTGGTTCCATCCAGATACCAAAATCCATTCCTAAATCCTTACAGGACTTACTCAGAGACTTCAATCCACCAGGGATCTTTTTCCGGTTGCATTCCCAGTCACCTAATCCATGTGAGTCATCATTTCGAGTAGAAAACCAACCATCATCCAGAACAAAAAGTTCAATTCCGAGTTTTTTAGCTTTTTTCATTAATGAAATGAGCTTAGCTTTGGTAAACTTCATTCCGGTCGCTTCCCAGTTGTTATAGATTATCGGTCTTTTCTTATTCTTCCATTGCGGGGGAATGATATGAGAGGACACAAATTCCTGCATATTGAAAGCTAAACCATTCCTTCCCTCTGAGGAAAATGACATGATTCCCATTGGAGAAACAAATTCTTCCTTTTGTTCAAGAAGGATATCTAAGCCAGCAGAGGCAACACCAGTCTGAATTCTCAGATTTCCGAAAGAATCCATTTCAACTGATTCTTCATGGTTACCGGAAAAGACCAAATTAAATCCATAGACATTGCCAGACACTTCATTTGTATTCTCTTCTTCCAACATGAAAAAAGGATTATGGCGGGCAGAAGAAGAACCAGTCAAAGACTCAATTACCTTTCTTCCGGGAGTGACTTTGTCTTTAGCCAGACTTAGCTCACCAATCCAAGAGCCATAGGTAGAAGTCATAATATCGTTATTATTGATTAGACATAAAGATAGTGACATACATTTAGAAATATTCAGCTGTAAGGAATTATTGTTTTTGATTATGACATACTGTCCGATAACATCTTCCTTAGCATAAATAACATAATGAACCTCAATCTCCGCCTTCATCACTTCATCAGCTAAAAGGACTATCAATTCTTCGTCAGGTTTATGAGGCATAACCCAGGAATCCGGAATTTTAGGTTCAACGGATATGTCAGCTTTTTTAAAACGGAAATCAAAAACCGGTGACTTAGAATTAGAAAGAATCTGAGTAGGCGAAAAATAATTGCTGCGATTCAAGGTAGAGATAGCCAGTTTAATCTGATTCTGGGATAAGGAGATATTTTCCTTTTCATCTAGAGAAAGCTCAGTTCCCTGATTATAAGGATAGGATCTGATCAATGAGGAGACTTCAGAATCGGAAATGATTCTGGGTCCATAATACTCAGTAGTCAGTAAATCCTGATTCCGATTAGAAAGAATGAGTGTGGTTTTCTTTGTAGAGACAATTATTTCTTTTCCTAGTTCTTTGATCATATTTGCATTTCCTTTATTTCTTTTATTTTACTACACGGAAAAGAAATATTGCTGAAGTTCTCAGTTTTTTCTGATATTTTAGGTTTCCTCTCCATAAAAGAAGATAATTTCCGATATTTATCTAATATATTAATCAAAAAAATCTGAGACAAATACTATTTTTTTGAATCAATAATTAAAAAATTAGCATTCACCCCTTTAAAGTGCTAAATCACGTGCTATAATAATCTTTGTAAACCAAAGGAAAACTTAAAAAAATGAAAGAAGAAAAACAGTATCAAACTGAATCAAAAGAACTTTTGAACCTCATGATCAACTCCATCTACTCCAATAAGGAAATCTTTCTTAGAGAGTTAATCAGCAATGCCTCGGATGCCAATGACAAGTACAAATTCCTGGCCTTAAAGAGTGAAGGCAAAATGCCTTTAGGTGATTTTGAAATCACTATCAATCACAATGAAAAGGAAAAATGGATTGAAATTGTCGATACCGGTATCGGTATGTCTGTTTCTGACATGGAACAGAATCTCGGAACTATCGCAAAGTCAGGTTCTAAGGAATTCTTAGAAAAATATAAGGAAATGAAGCAGAACAAGGATGTTGACCTGATTGGTCAGTTCGGTGTCGGCTTCTATTCTGCCTTCATGGTCGGCAAGAAAGTCGAAGTCAGAAGTAAGGTTCTTGAAGGTAACGGATTATTATTCACCTCTGACGGAAATGAAAAATACACCATTGAAGATTGTGATGTACCTTTTGCTCACGGCAGTGCCGTCCGTGTCTACTTCAAGGATGATGATGATTCTGAAAAGTATTCCGAATATCTCCAGACCTATAAGCTCGAAAGCTTAGTCACCAAGTATTCCGACTATATTCGTTATCCTATCAAGATGGAAGTTGAAACCACCAAGCCAGATTTGGACAAGGATGGAAAAGCCATCGAAGGCAAAAATCATACCGAAAAAGAAGTAAAGACCCTTAACTCCATGATTCCTTTATGGAAGAAACCTAAGAGCAAGGTAACTGACAAGGATTTGGCTGAGTTCTATAAAAATAAATATTCCGATTACGAAGATCCGCTTCTTTCTATGTATATCAAAGCTGAAGGCACTCTCTGCTATGATGCCTTAGTCTTCATTCCCTCACATGCGCCATATAATCTCTATTCCGAAGGCTACGAAAAAGGCCTCGACCTCTATGCCAAAGGTGTCTTCATTCAGGAAAAATGCAAGAAATTCGTTCCTGACTATCTCAAGTTCATTAAGGGTCTAGTCGATTCCGATGACTTCTCTTTGAATATTTCCAGAGAGATTCTCCAGAATTCATCTACTCTGACTAAGATTTCCACTAACATTGAAAACAAGGTCATTGAAAGACTGAAGCAGTTAAAGAATGAAGACTATGATAAATACTTATCATTCTTCAAAGTCTATGGCGACCATCTCAAATACGGAATCTATACTTCATACGGAATGAAGAAAGATTCATTACAGGATTTATTAGTCTATTCTTCCCTTTTAAACGAAAAACCAATTTCTTTAAAAGACTACAAAGACAAGATGGGAAAAGATCAGAAATTCATCTATTATGCCTCTGGTAAGACCATCGAATCCATTAAGCTTCTTCCCCAGATGGAAAAATACCGTAAGGAAAACATTGATGTCCTGTTGATGCCTGATTCCGTTGATGAATTCTGTGTCATGATTCTCCATGATTAC
>JBAXZU010000158.1:0-3120 GCA_041670225.1 Bacilli bacterium
AGAGGAGAAATTCATGCTCAAGTAGTGAATGTGTCTGATAAACCAGTCTTCATTCAAAAAGGAATGAAGATTGCTCAACTGCTTTTTATCAGAATTTCAACACCTGAGATTCAGTTTGTAGAAGAGCTATCAGAATCGACTAGAGGAGAGAAAGGCTTTGGCAGTACAGGACTTTAGACGACTTATTGTCTTTGTAGGACATGACAACTCAGGCAAAAGCTCTATTATAAAAGAGTTAGCTAAGATAATTCCTTATCATCCCTTAAAGCTTGATTTAGATTTAAACAAGCTTTCAAGAGACATAACTAAAGATGATCTTAGACTTCAAAGAATGGTCTCTTATGATGTTCAGCTTCAGTTTCTTGAAAAAATTGAAAATCTGAACTTAATCTTTGATAGAGGACATCCTTGTGAATACGCATATGCGAAGACGTTTAACAGACAGTTTGACGAAGACCTCGTTTTTGAATTTGACAGAAGGTGTAAAAAGCTTAATTGCTTAATTGTTTATTGCTATAAAGATAAAGAGTACTATCAAGATGATCTTGAAGATAAGCTTACAAAAGACTGCTATGGAACTTTGAAACACTTTTATGAAGAGTTTTTAGAAAGAAGTGTTTGCGACATTATAAAACTAAATACAAGTGATGAAAATGTAGCTAATCAAATATCAGCAATTTTAGAGGTATTATGAAAAAAAGAATTCTTTACAATTTTTGGGGCTATCTATCTAATAGGTATGAAATTTCAGCACCAGATGGAAATGCAAGTTACTCTCCTTGGATTATAAACTCTTTTATTGATCATGGTTATGATGTCTTTGCTGGTCCGATTGACAGAGACAAACCTATAATTGACAAATACGGGCTTGAGAAGTCTTTTTCAACTTTCATGACTGAAGATAGAATTAAAGCTTATACAAATCTTCAATTTGTTGATCTAGAAAACCTTCCAGAAATAGATATTCTTTTACTCGAATGGAGATTTCCAACTATTTATAACACAATTGAAGAAGAAGATTCGAGTTTTTGTCCAGATCTAAAAATACAGAATAAACTTTTAGATCATTACTATGGGAAAGTAAAGATTGTTGTTCTTGATCTTGATCTGAATTTTAGTCTAAGTGATAAAATAAAGTATCCTGATATAAGATGCATTAGTCAAGAAGATGTTTCTCTAGGTGCCCCAATAGAATCTTTACTTCCAGAGATGTCTATCGATATTACTAAAATATTTTCATTCGTTGGAAATGAATATAAAAAAATGATTGATATCTCTAGAAAAGTTGATTATGTTTCTAACAAATACAAAGGTCTTGTTCATTTTTATGGAAATTGGACTAGAGAAGATAAAAAGCCTTTTAGAGACGCTTATCCTAATATTGTTTATCATGGACGAATTGGAATAGGAGAGTTCTCAGAAGCTATGTCAGATTCTTTAGTAGTGCCTATTCTTGGAACTGAAGCTTACAGAAAAAGAGGATTTATGACATATCGTATTGCTGAATCACTGATGTTTGGCTCTATTCCTCTAGGCTTTTCTGACTTTAAGAATATTAGAGAATTTCTTCCAGAAGAATTAATTGTCGATATGAATGAATATGAAATAGACATTGAGCGAAAGATTAGCTATCTACTTAATCAAACATATGAACAAAGAGTAGAATTAAGAGATAAAGTAGCTAAGATGATTGCTAAGAGGTTCTCAATTGAAAATTTTTATACTGAGGTAACTAAATGAAAGCAGTTATTATTGGAGCAGGACTATCTGGAATAGTCATCGCTAATCTATTGAGTCAGCATGTAGAATCGATTGATATCTATGATAAGCGATATCATATTGGTGGTAATTGCTATGATTATCTTCAAGATGGTGTTTTGACTCATAGATATGGAGCTCATCTGTTTCATACAAATATTGAAGAAGTCTTTTTATATCTTAGTCAATTTACAGGCTGGCATGACTACAAGCATGTTGTAAAAGTAGATCTTAATCATGAGTACTATGACATGCCTATCAATAGAAGCACTATTAACAAGTTTTTCAACATTAATCTTCAGACTGAACAAGAGGTTAAAGACTTTTTAGACTCTAAAAGACTTCATATTGAACCGACTAACGCAGAAGAACAGGTTCTTAGTCTTGTTGGCAAAGAATTATATGAAGCTTTCTTTAAAGAATATACTAAGAAGCAGTGGAATAAAGATCCTAAAGATTTAGATAAGTCAATAACTGCAAGAATTCCAGTTCGCTATGATGATAACTCTTTTTATTTTGACGATGTCCACCAATGTATGCCAAAAGACGGATTTACAGCTATGTTTAAAAAGATGCTTAGAAAGCCTAATATTCATGTTCATCTAAATACTAATATGCTGAAGTCTGATATGCAACATCTTGAAAACGATGAAAAGACTATAATTATCTGGACAGGCAAAGTTGATGAGTACTTTAACTACAGCTTTGGAGAGCTTGAATATAGAAGTCTGAAGTTTGAATTTACTACTTACAAGAAGAGATACTATCAAGACTATGCTGTGGTAAACTACACTGGTTCACAGCCTTACACCAGGATCCTTGAAATGAAACATGCTACTGGACAGAATATAAATAATACAGTTATTGTGAAAGAATATCCTGCAGATAAAGGAGAGTCATACTATCCTGTAATTAACAAAAGAAATTCTGAAATTTTAGAAAAGTATCAGCATCTTGAAAGACCAAAAAATGTGTATTTTTTAGGAAGACTAGGTGGATATAAGTATATCAATATGGATCAATCTGTAGCAAATGCAATTGAGCTGTTTAAGCAGATAAAAGAGGAACAAAGCTTATGAGATTTATTGAAGGAAGTACTTTTGCTGAACTATATCAAAAAGCAGTATATGAAATTCTTTATAATCCAGACTATGAGAGTGCTCCGAGAGGAAAAAAGATAAAAGAAATTGAAAATGCTGTTCTTCGATTGAATAATCCGAAATCAAATTTATTTTTGAATGCTATTCGCTCAGTACCTTTGAAATATCTAGCTGGAGAGCTTTTTTGGTACTTTTCAGGCAGAAATGATTTACAGTTTATCTCTAAGTTCTCTTCTTTTTGGAAGAATATAGCTAATCAAGA
>JBAXZU010000159.1:0-3102 GCA_041670225.1 Bacilli bacterium
GGAGGAAATATTCATTGCATCACAAAACAGATTCCGGATAGTTCTCTCTACTACATAGAACCAAAAGAAGGAGATAAATAATGAAAGTAACCTTAGCAGCCACACAGATGGCTTTAAGTCATGACTATGATGAAAACATCAAACATGCAACTGACATCATTCTTCAAGCCAAAAAGAAAGGTGCCGATGTCATCCTTCTTCAGGAGCTTTTTCAAAGAAATTACTTCTGCCAGGTTGAGGATTATCAAAGATTTCAATTTGCTGAAGAATATTCTAATTCAAAAACTTTAGAACATTTTGAAAAAGTTGCTAAAGAGAACAACGTTGTTCTTCCAATTTCTTTTTTTGAAAAAGCTGGTAACTGTTATTTCAATTCTCTCTGTGTTATTGACTCCGACGGAAAACGCCTTGGTCTTTATCGTAAAAGCCATATTCCGACAGGAGACAACTACGAAGAAAAATTCTATTTCAATCCTGGTGATACGGGATTCAAAGTTTTCAATTCCCATTTTGGAAATATCGGCATCGGTATTTGCTGGGATCAATGGTTCTTAGAAACCGGAAGAATCTTAGCTCTGAAAGGAGCTCAGTACCTGATGTTCCCAACCGCCATCGGAACCGAACCGATTCTTCCTATCGACAGTCAGCCTCATTGGAGAAATGCCATGATCGGACAATCTGCCCTGAACATCATGCCAGTAGTAGCTTCCAATCGTATCGGTACTGAGAAAGAAGAAAAGACCAGTATGACTTTCTATGGTTCTTCTTTTATCACTGACGAATGCGGAAATATTGTCGAAAGTGCTGACCGAGAACATGAGACTATCCTTACTCATTCCTTTGATTTAGATAAGTGCGATCAAAGAAGAAGAGAATGGGGAATCTTCCGTGACCGCCGAACCGATCTTTATTCGCCAATACTTAAGCTGGACGATTCAAAGGAAAGATAATTATGATTTTAATGTCCTTTAATATGAATTCCATCCGTGCCTATCTGAAAAAAGACTTACTCAGTCAATGGATTGACAATTCGCCGGATATTCTTGGAATAGAAGAACTCAAGCTTACTGAATCCGAACATACCGATTTTCCCTTTATGATGAAGGACTATCAACCGTTCTGGACGGTATCTAAAATCAAGAAAGGCTATGCCGGAACGGCTGTACTTTCAAAAAAGGCCCCGATTTCCGTCCATTATGGACTGGAAGATGGAAAATACGATGATGAAGGACGTGTCATTGTTGCGGAATACGATAATTTCTATTTTGTCGAAATGTATGTTCCTAACAGCGGTGAGAATCCCGAAAAAGGTGCCAAACCAAAACGTCTTGGCTATCGTCTTCAGTTTGAAGCCGATTTACGTGAGTATCTTAAAAAACTAATGAAACAAAAGCCAGTCATTGTGACCGGCGACCTCAATGTCTCACACAACGAAATTGATTTAAAGAATCCAGCCTCCAATCATCTTTCAGCCGGGTTCACTGATGAGGAAAGGGAAGCTTTTTCTTCACTTTTGGACATTGGATTCGTTGATACTTTCCGTTACCTGCATCCGGAAGAAGCCAAATACTCTTATTGGTCATACCGATTCAATTCCCGAGAAAAGAATGCCGGCTGGCGTTTAGATTATTTCTTGGTGACTAAGGATCTTCTTTCCAAAGTCAGAAGAAGCGAAATTCTTAATAATGTTTATGGTTCGGACCATTGTCCGGTCTTATTGGATATTGACCTTTAATAATTCTTTTTGAGCCTGATAACTATTCCTCTTAGGAATTATCAGGCTTTTTTTAATCAAAAAAGAAAAATGATAACGCTTCTTTTTTATTTATCATGCTAGATTATTAGGTACTATTTGTATATAATAGATTAGAAATGTGGAACGATTTAAATTTCAATTTAGTACCGTTGTGCAGTAATTACGCTTTTTAAACGTTTTTTAGAGAGGTTATCCATATGGATCAAAACAATCGAACTCAGTTCGTATCCGATGTCGGTGATTATCCGATTAAGGTCGTAGCTTTAGGCGGCCTTGACGAAATGGGCAAAAACTGTTATGTCATTGAAGTAAATAATGACGTTTTTGTCATTGAAGCAGGAATGAAATATCCTAACCGAAATATTCCGGGTGTTGACTTGATCATCCCCGATTTTGAATATCTTAGAACTATTTCCCAAAAAATAAAGGGTATCATCATTACCCATGGACATGATGACCAGTTCGGAGCTCTTCCTTACCTCCTCAAGGTAATCAATGTTCCGATTTACGCCAGCAAGACTACGATTTCAATGATCAAATGCCAGTGCAGCGATAAATCACGTACAATTCAGAATGCAACATTCAAAATTGTCGACCCATCCTCAACAGTCAATATCGCTGGACATATTTTCGAATTTTTCCAGACTACTCACTCTGTTGCCGAATCTTTTGGTTTTGCCCTAAAGACTCCTTTAGGAAACATTGTCTATACTTCTGACTATATGTCAGATTATTCACCGCTTAAAGGTTTCCAATTCGACCTTCCAAAGGTTGCCAGACTTTCCGAAAGCGCCGAAACTTTCCTTCTTATGGCTGAAAGTGAAGCTGCTGATAAACCTGGTATTGCCTCACCTGACCATAAGATCACCAATTTCATTAAAAGCTACTTTGAAGAACCGACCGGAAAGACCTTTGTTTCCATTTATTCCCAGAATTTCTATAACATTCAGGAAGTAATTAACTTAGCCAAAAAATACCGTAAGAAGATCTGCATCGCTGATCCTTTCCAGGTACCTTTCTTTGATACCATGGCAAAAGTCAATTCAATTGAAATTCCAGAAAACATGAGAGTTTCTCTTGAACAGATCAAAATGATTCCTCCAAAGGATTTAGTCATTCTTATCAACGGAACCGGCGAAAAGATTTTTGAATACTGCAAGGAAATCTGCTACGGAAATGTCAAAAACATCAAAGTCGAAACTAATGATACCTGGATTATCGCTTCACCCAGCGTTCCTGGAACTGAAACCATAGCCACTGATGCCTCTGATACCATCTACAGAACTGATTGTCATGTCTTAGCCCTCAACCGCAAGCAGATGAGAAGCATGCACGCCCAGCAGGAA
>JBAXZU010000160.1:0-3085 GCA_041670225.1 Bacilli bacterium
AACATCAACAGGATTTGCAACTGGAGGAGCCACAGTTGAAGACATTCGTTTGATGAAGGAAACAGTTGGTAATGACTGCAAAGTAAAAGCCTCAGGTGGTATTCGTGATTGGAAGACATGCAAAGCAATGATCGAGGCTGGAGCCGAGAGAATTGGATGCTCGTCTAGCTTAAAGATTCTTGAAGAGTTTGAAGCGGAGAATAAATAGTTGATAAATCTAGGATTATAGGAACTCTTATAATTCTAGATTTTTATTATGTTTTTATATAGTGTTTGAATTAATTGCTAAACAGTAATTATTTTAGTTATATTAATTTTCTGAGTCCATTCTTTTGGGATGTAGTCAGTAATAAAAATAGAAAAGTCTGAATATTCCGCTCAAAACGAGCCACCATTTCCGGAATTTGTGAGCCAATGTTTCCGGAATTGAGAGACACCATTTCCGGAGAAAAAAGCCAGCTATATTTTTAAACAAATATTAAAGTCGTAAAGTGGAACTGTACAAAGAAACTTGTGCAGTTTTTTTGTACCGGAAAGAGAGGCATATATGCCAAATTATAAAGAAATAGCACGATTGAAAGAATCAGGTCTAAGTATTCGAATGATTGCGAAGTCTACGGGGTGTTCAAGAGTTATGGTAACCAAAGCTCTGAAGTACCTACAAGAAAAAGAGTTGGATTACTCATCAATAAGCGAAATGTCAGATTTAAGTTTACAAACGATGATGAATTCAGATTCAGGAAACTCAAAAAGATTCGCCTTACCTGATTATGAGAAGTTGGCTAAGGAGTTGTCTAAACCGGGAGTGACTATGAGCTTACTGTGGGAAGAATATACCGACCAGTGTCTGGCTTCTAGATCTATCCCTTACAAGCATACGCAGTTTAAACAGAAATTCAGCGAGTATCTTCAGAAACATGAGTATACCGAAGTCATCCATCATAAAGCCGGTGAAAGTATAGAGGTTGATTGGGTAGGCAATCGTCCGCAGTGGCAGGATCCAGATACCGGCGAGATTGTCTCAGGTTGGATGTTTGTCGGAGTATTGTCGTTCAGCGGATTATGTTATGCCGAAGTAACCGCCAACATGAACGAAAGCACCTGGATAAAATGTCATGTAAATATGTATGAGTACTTCGGCGGAGTAACCTCGTTACTGATCTGTGATAATTTAAAAACCGGAGTAATAAGCCATCCTAAGCATGAAGAAGCAGTAATCAATAAAATGTATCAAGCACTGGCTGACCATTACAATACGGCAATTATTCCAGCCAGAATAAGAACCCCTAAAGATAAACCGCTGGTGGAAAACACCGTAAGGAAGTTAGAGACTTATGTCATCGGGAAACTGCGTAATTATCAGTTCTTCTCTTTGGCCGAATATAATAAACAAACTCAGATCGAGGTAGATAAGTTCAATCAGAAACCGTTTCAGAAGAAAGAAGGAAGTCGGCGCAGCGTATATGAGGATCTGGAAAAAGAATGTCTCAAACCTTTACCACTATTACCCTTTGAAGTATTCGATCGAACACAAGCCAAGGTCTATCCCAACAGTCATATCTCTTATCATAAGAACTATTATTCCGTACCGTATCAGCAGATTGGGAAGACCGTAAACCTTAGGATCTATGCGGATCATCTCGATATTTACGATCCGGAACAGAACTTATTGTGCACTCATAAGCTGTTTAAAACCAATCAGTTGGGGCAATACGATACAGATGTAAATCATATGCCGGCGACTAGCGGATACGGTCAGTGGAATGCCAAGCGATATCTTGGTTGGGCAAGCAGTATCGGTCCTAACACCCTTAAGATCATTCAATCTAAATTCGCTCAGGGAGGTCCGGAACAGAAGTGGTATAACAGTGTTCACTCCATATTAAAACTGACAGAGCTATATTCCCCTAAAAGAGTAGAAACAGCCTGTCAGTCATGCCTAGAGCGAAGTATTCGTCCCAGTCATCAAAATATTAAAGCGCTAATTGAAGAGAATAATCAAGTGAAGAATGATTGTGAACCGGAAAAAGCGTTCTTAAGAGGTGTCGATTATTATGAAAACCACTAATAATCTTTTCCAGGAAACCTTGGTTCAAATGCGGGAAATGCGGTTAACATCGATGGCTGATGAACTAAGTCAGATAATGAACGATCCTAAGCAACAAGATATTTCTTCGGAAGAATTGGTTAGTCGAATTACTGAGGCCGAATATCGAAGAAGAACAGATACCACCGTTCATGCCTTAATAAAGAAGGCTTTATTTCAAGACCTAACAGCATCGAAAGAAGGAATAGATTATCGTCCGGAAAGACAGCTTAACAAGGCAAGCGTTGAACAATTATTTACTAATGATTATCTGCTTAACCATCGCAACGTCATCATTCAGGGAGCAACCGGAACCGGGAAGAGTTATTTAAGTCAAGCTTTAGGAATCCATGCCTGTGAAAATCGTTACCATGTTCTATACTTCCGCCTGATAGATCTACTAAGCGACTTAAAGGAACTTCAGGACAAACCTAGTAAGCTGCGTAAATACTTGTACCATATTAAGAAAGCGGACCTGCTTATCCTCGATGATTTTCTTCTTTTCCCAATAGAGACGATCGATCAGAAATTCCTGTATGACATATTGGATTATCGGTTAGGAAAAACAACAACATTAATCTGTTCCCAGATGGAAGATGGTGAGTGGTACCGAAAGATGGGAGCAACCGGAATAGGCGAAGCGATAATTGATCGATTAACTTCTAATTCGTTCAGAATAGTATTACAAGGAAAATCAATGAGGGCAAAATAAGGCAAAGAAACAGCCACCCGTTCTTATTAAATGGCGGGTGGCTTATTATGCGGAAATCGTGGTATACAAAATCCGGAAACGATGGCTCTACTTCTCCGGAATTAGTGGACTAAACCCGTCGGAGTTTTCAATAAAAAAATGAAATTGTCTAGTAATAAACAACATGGTGATTTTCTTGTGCGTTAAAAGATGTTTTCTCTTCTTCTTATGAGCATTACAACCATTTTCTAGATATGTCCTTATCCACATTTATCGAAATACTCTATGTTGCAACCTAAATTAAAGTT
>JBAXZU010000161.1:0-3072 GCA_041670225.1 Bacilli bacterium
GAAACGGACTCAATATCAGAGACTGGTTATATGTTAAGGATAACTGTCAGGCTATTGATCTGATAGTCAGAAACGGAAGAAATGGAGAAGTCTACAATATCGGTGGTTTCCTTGGAAAGCTGTTGCTGATGAGCCTGGATGGTCAAAAGATCAGCTAGGACTTTCTTTTCTTCTTCGAGCTGACCCTCTTTGGCAGAGAGTTCAGAAAGATAGGGATAACCTAACATGATGATCAAACCCAAAAGAGCACAGAGAGAGGTATAGAAACGGTAGATGATGTTCCAAGAATAAAGAATATCGACAAGCTGGGAGAGGAAGAAAGCAATGATGAAGATGATGGATCCGGCAAGGAACGAACCGAACTGTTTTTGTGAGTAAGAAATAGAGAGATTCAGTTTCTTGACAAAAAGAAGCATAATGCCATAGACCATTCCGAAAATGAGAATCATGATCAGCTGGATTAGCCAGACATTGAAGGAAGGCCCCAGGTCTCCAAGAGATTCCGCCAGAATCAAAAGAAGGTTCCAAGCCAGATGCTGCAAACCAAAGGAACCCATGGTTCCAAAGAGGATGGAGAAGGTCTTCTTCTCATAGAGGAAGTATCCTGTCGGAAAGAGGATAATGAGGCAGATGACATAGTTGATATTGAATTTCCAAATGGGAACGGTGGGAAGCCAGTAGAGAGGAAAGGAGAGCCCGGCAACCAAAAGAACACGGAGCCAATAGTATTTCCGTTTCTTGGTATTGGCCATCAGAACCATGGAGGCAACCAGGATCTGAAGGAAGAATCCCCACATTTTCAGCGGGACAAGGTTCATGGTTGGCATAGTGACTGTCCGTGATAGGCGTTGGAATAGGAAAAGAAGGTGGATAAAGCATTCATGAAATCTTTCTTTCGGCTTCTAGAGACAACTAGAAGGGCCGAAGATTCCATAAGGATGACATCCTCCTTGATGGATTTGACATACATGAGATTAACAACGATTCCCGAGTTACAACGTAAAAAGAACTGACTATTGAGATCCTTCTCAAAAGCCTTGAGGGATCCTCTGAATTGGATTTCAGAACCATCCTTCTTGTGGAGAAGAACGTCATGTTTAACCATTTCGATATATTCAATTTCATCTGTCATGAACTTAGTAATAACTCCATAAATAGTCAGAAGGAAAAAACCGTGATTCTCGTTCTTTTTGACTTGGGTAATCTTTTCCATAACCAGGTAGAAGTCAGCATAGGTCATGGGCTTAAGAATGAAATCCAAAGCACCGACTTTATAGCCATCCAAAGCAAACTGAGGAAGATTCGTGACAAAGACAATCGACAATGTCTTATTGATCAGCCGAATCTTCTTGGTGGCTTCCATGCCGTTTAGTCCCGGCATATCAATATCCATGAAAACCATATCAAAGCGTGAAAAATCATGTTCAAGAAAGTCATAGGCATTCTTGAAGACTTCAGCGGTAAAAGAAACTTTCTTTTCATCCGAAAACCGCTGGCAAAGAGCCTGTGTCTTATCTGACCAGATGGTTTCATCTTCAACAATTGCAATGGTTAAGTTCATAATGTTTCCGCTTTCATTATAGGGAGGCCCTTGTCACCAATGCAAGAAAAGTCGGAGGCTTTTTTGTCTACGTATGCTGTTTTAACGATATAAATCTTTCCGTGCCGACAGGTATCTTTCACTCCTCTGGAATAAAAAAACAGACTAGGAAGGAATATAGGAAGAAACAAAAAACGGAGAAAGTCCTTCATATATATCCCATTACTGGCCAGGCTAAGAAGAATGATACCTGTAGCATCAAATAAACGTAAAAACATTATGCCAATTCTAAAATAAAAATCTAAGTCGGTTTTACGACAAAGTGTCTAAAGTAATAGCAGGGATCATTTTTTAATGATAAAATTTCTTTGCTTAAGAAAACCTTTAATTTTCTGATGTTCATCATTCGGCAACTCCATTTTCGAATATTAAGAGTCTTAGACTTATCAACCATAAGAACTCTAGTTTCCTAATAAGAAGGCAAATCAGAATCTTCACCAATTCGAAGAACCGAATATGAAGAAGAACGAACAAATACAAAGTAAGGCTTAACTGATTTCATTTTGTATGCTGTCGAAACCAAACCCGAGGAACCTCTAGGCTGATAACTCATTTTATAGGCACTGTCAGAAACATGTTTTAAATCTATTCTGAACCAAGCAGAGAGATGAAGATGCAAAAGAGATATTAAATACAGACCCATTATTTAAAAAATATTCGGCTACCAAATAGTCAAAATCTTTATTTTCTCTCAACAGCATCACAAAAAACGAAAATTAATTAAAAAATTAAAATATGCTTAATTCTAGGCGTTTTAACTTTTTTAATGTTTTTTATTTGAAAACAACACCAGACTAAAACAAAGCTTTCAAAATTGCCAATAATCCTCTAGACGTCTTCAACTAATATTGAACTATCCAATAGGCAATCCTCAGATTCCAGTCAAAACTAATGTAGAAACAAATTAAGAGATAACTAATGGTAACACGATACTAAAACCTAAAAAAATATGTTGAGTTTTAGGTAGAGCCAACCTATTAAAGTAAACCAAAGACAAGTAAAAAAGGGACAGTCAGGAGGGGAAACCCTGACCATCCCTTTTTTCAGTCCTTCTCCTTCAAAGGAGGTTATCAGAAGAAAGACTGAAGACAAAACCGGATTAATCTAAATTAGAATTCTTCGCCGTTATCAGCTTCAACCTTTATAGCTTTTTCCTTGATATTGACCTTACCGGCAAGGATAAGAGCAATATAAAGAATATCGGCGGCAGTCAAAACACCAACAACGCCCCAGGCAACACCACGAATGATTCTCCAAGGAGCAAGAGAGTAGATTATAGAAGCACCATATGAATAGCCAACTACACAGTTGGAGTTAGCCTTATTATAGAGGATGTGCTTAGCAGAATCCTTAAGCCAATACACAGCAGTAGCACTTTCAGTATCATAGAGACCATTAGTTCCATTGTTGTTCAAGGTCAGGTTTCCGCCCTTTCTCAGCATCAGATCAGTAGTCATATAAGTATTTGGTTC
>JBAXZU010000162.1:0-3071 GCA_041670225.1 Bacilli bacterium
ATAATGTGAAGTTTAAAGTAATGCATTCTGATATCACCAGCGACAATGCATCAACGGTTGATAATATCGAGAAACGTATAAAAAATCGGGCTGTAAAAAATTTTTGGATGAGCATTCGTATTTTACAGAAGACGATTTATGCGGTGTAGTTCATGTAGTCGATTTAGATGGAGCTTTTACTCCTGATGAGATTATTAAAGGGGCTGATGTTGAGAAGGTTCAGTATTATTGCGATAAGATTGAAATCAGAAGTGAAAATATCGATAAACTAAAGTTTTCACGACAAAGTAAGAGAAAAATATTAGAACATCTATCTTCAATTGATACGATTATTATTCCTAAAGGAAAAAGTGTTCCTTATTCCATCTATTACATGTCATGTAATCTAGATCATGTTTTGCATCAAAAAATGAATTCGACAAACAGAGAAAAACAGGATGACAGTTTTTCTTTTAGTGATGAGTATGATGACCCTGAGAAGTTCGAGAATTTTTTTAATAATGATGAAATAAAGATTCCCGGAAGTTATAAAGAAACATGGGATTATGTGAAAAAAGATTATAATTCATTGAAGCGAGGATCTAATTTCTGGATATGTATCAATAAGTATAAGGACAATTAATCTAGAAAAAACTTTTCTAAATTTTCATTAATTATTTAGTCTTTTAGGCATTGAGAAAACATGAAAGTTTATGGTGTGATTTTTTAAAAAAAGTCTGTATTAACTCTATAAAAATAAATAAAAAAACAATCCCTAGCCAAGGCTAAGGATTGAATATAATATTAAACCATTATCAGGGAGTGATTAAGGAAAGTACTTCTTATACATCGTTTTTTAAGTATGTCAGTATTTTCGTTAAGATTCCTTTAAAGAATATCAGACCAGACTGGTTTTCTTTAAGACAACAGTGCTGATGGCACCAAGACCGGCACTGAATAATAATCCGCCTACGAGAATCAGAAGAGGATTAAGAGCGGTGGAATCAAGCGGAGTAATCATTGGAATCATGGTGAAAAGGAGCATTCCGATACCAAAGGAAGCGATCATCGATAACCAAAGACGCTGTTTTCCGATGGTTCCGGCTAAGACAAAGATAGGGACAAAGACTAACATCAGCAAGAGCTTGGAAAGAATGCAGCAGAGAAGGTTTCCGATATTGAATCCTTCCAATCCGAATGATAATCCAACAATTGATCCTCCGATTATGGAACCGATAATGAAGAGAAGAATGTAAATCATTCCGACTAAGACACAGGTGAGAGTTTTTGAGACTACATAATTGATCTTTCTGCCTCGGGTAGTGAATAGATTCTTAGCATATCCGCTCTTGAAATCATCGCTGACAAAAATGCTGACTAGAACTGCCATTCCGAAATAGAGAAGATTGATGTTGCACATTGAAAGAATATCCATGCCCGCTGACTGATTTGAAGAGAGAGTTCCTAACATCTGCCAGACGGAAGTGAAGCTGGAACCAGCATCATCACCTGAGGAATTCATCATTGAAGTCATGACCAGAATAAGAATAGGAACAACAATGATGATTCCGGCAAGGATATAGAAAAGACGCATAGTAAACATTCTTCTTAGATCCACGTGAAGCATTGACTTGATTTTTGATAACAGGGTCGGTTTTTCTTGTTTTTCCATCTTAGATAGCCTCCTTATCATTCATTAGATTTATGTAGTATTCTTCTAAGGATATCTTTTCGGATGAGATTTCTTCAGTGACGATATCTTTGCTGTAGAGATAGGAAGCGACTTCATCCGTGGATTTTGCATCATAGATTCTGATGATTCCGTTTTCTTCCTGTTTGATTTTCTGATATTTCTGCTTTAGGAAGGAAAGAGCCTGATCAGTTTCTTTAACTCGGAGGGAAACAAATATCGGACATTCTTCATCTAACTGTTTTGCGGTCATTTCTTTGATGATTCTTCCTTGACGGATGATTCCATAATGAGTCGCTATTTTTTCTAGTTCGCCTAAAAGATGGGAAGATACCAGAATGGTACAGCCTTTGCTGGCTAAGTCAGTCAGGATTTCACGCATGATTCTCATTCCGTCAGCATCAAGTCCGTTAATCGGTTCATCAAGAATCAGAAGCTTCGGATTTCCTAACAAGGCCATTGCTATTCCGATTCTCTGTTTCATTCCTAAGGAACAGTTCCGGAATTTATTTGAGGCAGCTCCTTCCATTCGGACTAAACGAAGGACTTTCCTGATTTCTTCTTTTGGGTTCTTGATATTGAGATTATCTGCCTGAAGACGTAGATTGTTCCAGACACTATAGTTTGCATAACAGCCTGGTGCTTCAATCAGGACTCCCATCTGTGACTTAACTTCTTCGTCCATGTAGTCTTTATCAAATATTCTGACTGTTCCTGATGTTTTAGGAAGCAAACCACAGATTATCTTTTCAGTGGTAGATTTTCCGCTTCCATTTTCGCCAATGAAACCATAAATGGCACCAACTGGAACTGTCATATTAAGCGAAGAGACAGCAGCCTTATATTGAAAATTCTTGCTTAAGTCTTTTATTTCTATTGCGTTCATGTTTCTTTCTCCTAATAGACATCACTCTTCTTCAGAACTAAGGTTCCCGCTAAGCCATAAATAGTTGTCCAAGCTCCTGATACCAGAAGACAGATAAGTAATGTCAGGATATTGGCATCCAGACAGGCATAAACTGAAGAACCATAGAGGAAGATATTCAGGAAGCTGTTATTTCCGATGACGGCAGCAGCTCCAATAATCAGGATTCCGGTTCCTAAGAAGAAGGAGGAAGCTATGGAGATGCCAAAGTATTTACGGAAGATGATGTTGAGGAAAGTGTAGAGGGAAGACCAGCCTAAGCCCATAATCATTTTGCTGACAATAGCTAAGATCAAAGAACCAACATTGACTTCCATGGAAGCCTGGGCAAAGAGGCCACCGGCCACCGTTCCTAAAAGATAGGTTATACACATAGCCATCATGGAGAAGGCACCTAAGAGAGTCTTAGAAATAATGTAGTCTTGCTTTTTTGCATGAGTGGTGAAGAGCTGTTTGACATAACCGCTCTTATAGTCG
>JBAXZU010000163.1:0-3058 GCA_041670225.1 Bacilli bacterium
AAGTCTATAATTGAAGGGAATATTTGTTCTTGTGAAACAAAAGTGTTTAACATCAACATAGTTGATGAGGTCAAAAATGAAATTGAAGAATTGAAAATGGTTGCGCGAAAAGGGCAGGATATTCCTCAACACATTCTTGACAAAATGACTAAAAAACATCGCAAAAACAAAGATGGTGAAGAAAAATAGTCCAAAAATAAAGAGATTGGCGGAATATATTGCTTTACAGTTTGAAGAAAAAATAACACCGCTTGAAAGAATCGTAGAAGATGAGAACTTAGATGTGTTCTATGATAATTACGAGAGTAACACTTTTGATGGAATGACTATTTTTGATAAAGGTGATTTTTATATACACATCAATCTGGACAATGGCAATCGAGCTGATAAAGAAAGAGGTAGATTTACTTTAGCACACGAACTTGGTCACTATTTCATTGATGCACATAGAATAGGTCTAAAAAATGGATTATTAGAACCACACCCTTCTCATACTAACAAAGCTCAATTTTATACCATTGAAAGAGAGGCTGATTATTTTGCATCTTGTCTATTAATGCCCGAAGAACGTTTTCGAAAAGATATCGGAAATAGAAAGTTCGGCATTGATGTAATTGATTTTTTAAGAACAGAATATAAAGTAAGTAGAACAGCATGTGCTTTACGGTTTGCTGATGTTGGGAACTATCCTCTCTTAGTAGTATATGCAGAAAACAACATTATAAAATGGTCTTATTCAAGTGAAGATTTCCCTTACAAATGGTTACTTTATAATAAAACCGTACCACCAAACACTGTAATGGGGGATTATTTTAATAATAATCATGTTGCAGAGGTCTTTAAAACCGAGCGAGTATGGGCAATTGATTGTTTTAATTATATTAGAGATGAAGATTTACAAAGACAATTCTATGAGCATTGCATTACCCATAAAGATTCTGCATTGAGCCTTTTCTGGGAAGACTAATTATATGACGTCATTTAATGCCATCCAAAGATAACTACTGCCATTTTCCTAAAAACAAGGTGGCAGCTTTTTTATATACCATACCTTTGATCTGATAATCAAATATCTATTCATTTAAAAATCAAAAGTTATGGGTCTAAATTCAAACAATAAGTCCCACAAAAGACACGAAAAATCGCCACCGGAATCACCCCGTCGACACGCATCCTCTCACTCCGGCAGGTACAGCTGATCGTGGAGTATCTCGGAAAGCTGTAAAAAGATGGGGTGTAAAACGGTTTACCGGATTGGCATTTTAACAAAGAATGTCGTTTTGTTATTGGCTGATTCTACTTTTACCTGACCGCCTAGAAGTTCTGCGAATCCTTTCGCCAAAGGCAATCCTAGCCCTAGTCCATGATTGAAGTTTTCTCCAATGTACTCCTGTTTTTCGAAAATGTCAAAAATAACTGTTTGATCATCCGGAGGAATTTCTATTCCCTCGTTTGTGACAAAGAACTCAATACTATTCTCTTCTTTACATAACCGGTAATTGAGAAACACTTTATCGGTTTGAGAAAACTTAATGGCATTATCAAGCAGGTGGATAAGGATCTTTGCTAGTTTATCCTTGTCAGAGTTGATAACCAAAGAGTTATCTATATCTGGAAAAACGATCGAAACACTTCTGTCTTGAGCATACAAAGAGTCGTCAAAGTGAACACTCAGTTCATCAAACAGCTCTTTTAGGTTGATCTCTCTCTTTACTGCTTTTACACTAGCGTCAGAATGAAGCAATGATACCTCAATCAGGTCGTCCATTGTCAATAAAAACTGCTTGGAGTTTTGTCTGAGAATGGAAGAATAAGGTTTTTCCGAATCAGCCGCTATAGTACCGTCCAAATCTTCAATAATTTCCATAAACCCCAGAATGATGTTAATAGGAGTCCTTATTTCATGAGAAAGGTTGTTTAAGAAGAATGTTTTTGCTTTGAGCGATATCAATGATTTGTCGTAAAACTCTTTCACCTTAAGTTCTAAACAACATATGACATGACTCTTTTCAATTACTCCGAGAAAGGTATTATCTTCGGAAAATATCGGCAAGGCAACACTTTCGTTTTTTTGAAATTTTAAAAGTGCGGTTGAGACCGAATCATTGATCAGGATCCGTTCTTTTTTTGTAATACAATCAATGACTATTTTATGTGGATGGATGATTCTGTCGCTTGGAATTAAAACACCTAAGTATTCCTTTTCTTCAGAAAGTACCACAAGATAGCCGTACTTCAACAATCGTGAATCCGCTGAATTCGCACCCTCAAAAGGACCAACCACAGGATAAGTCTCCGAAATATAATTCTTTAAATCCATTACAAGTCTCCTTCTACTGAATCGTAAAATATCCTCAATTTAAAATCAACTTTTAAGATTTCTGATTCTGAAACGTATGGAAATACCTTAGCGCGTAAGATTGTCAATATTTTTTCTATGTCAAGTTTCTTCAATACCCTTTTGTTAACAAAGACCGCTTCTACAAATTCATCTTCCACTTTAAACGGTTCAAACTCGTTTGGGATTAATAGATCAAACGATTTATGAACTCCTATGGCTCCCTGAGGGCACTTCTTACCAAGAACTAATATGTCATCGAAAGGTGGTAAACGTACCTCCTCAAAGCTTAATTGTACCGAGAATTTCCTAGTAATTTGATCTTCCATGATGTAATTCTTTGAGTATTAATATTATATGTTGGCCGATATTAATCCGATTAAGCACGTGAACACGCTTTAAATTAGCACAAATGTATCTACGCAAATACGAACAGCCTTAACATATTACAAAAAGACCAAAGTTATAGGATTAACAAGTCTTAAAATGTTAAATAAATTGAAACACCAAATTAATCGATCAAATCAGGCAATCAATATTTGAATCTGATTGTAATGATATAGCAGGTGCCGGATCTGCGGATTTATTAAGTTGTTTTCACCTTCTTGATTAATAATATTGTCTTTGTTTCATGTAAGGAAAAGAGAGGATGAATCATTTTCATTGTTCAGAAAATGAATCATGATAAACTGTTCAACCGATCATGATTGATTGCTCAAC
>JBAXZU010000164.1:0-2986 GCA_041670225.1 Bacilli bacterium
AAGGTGGTACCGCGCGAATAACGCCCTTAGACTGACTATAGTCGGGGGCTTTTTATATGAGAGTCCTTAGGATTTCACAATAGGAGGGTATATTCATGAAATCAAAAAGTATTATTCTGTCTGTTATCTGTCTTTCTGCTTTAACTCTTACTAGCTGTGGTGGCGGTTTTAAGACTCTTTCTGAGATTAAGACTTCCGGAACCATCAATGTTTCCACTAATGCTGAATTTGCTCCGTTTGAATATTTAGACGGAACTGAGCTGGCCGGTGTCGATATTGATCTGATGAAAGCTTATGCTGAAAGCATCAATGTTGAGTACAAAATCCAGAACATGGATTTTGATGCTGCCTTGACTTCAGTCTCTACCAATAAGACTGACTGTGCCATTGCCGGAATCACTGCCTCTCCTGCCAGAAAAGAAACACTTGATTTTTCTGATACTTATTATCAGGCCAACCAGGTAGTTATCGTTAAGAAGAATTCTGTTTATTCCGCTCTTGATACTGAAGATGCTATTCTTTCAGCTTTAAGTACCAATCATGCCAGAATCGGTGGTCAGAGAGGAACTACTGGACAGTATTATGTTCAGGGTGATGAAGAATGGGAATTTGACGGAATTGCTGATACTACTTTTATTTCATATGATAATGGTGCTTCCGCTTGCTTGGCCTTATCAAATGGTCAGATTGATGCTGTCATCATCGATTTAGAGCCAGCTAAGAATTACTGCAAGAAATATGAATCTCTGACTTATTTGAATGTTGCTCTTACTGAAGAGGGCTATGCTGTTGCTTTTGCAAAAGGAAATACTACTCTTGTTGAATCATTCAATTCATTCATTGCTACTGTCAAAGAAAACGGAACTTTAACTGCCATTCTTGACAGCTATTTCTAAATTGGTGATGTTCGTGCATACTTCAAGTAATAAAAAGAAAAAAGGAATACACCTATCTAGGGAAGCTATTGTCCGTTTGGTGATGATCCTTATTGCTGCCATTACTCTTTTGGTTTTGGCAATAGTTTTCCGGGAAACTCTTTCTGATGTTTTCTATAAGAATTTTTTCAAAAAGAACGGATATATCAATGTTCTGACTGGCTTAGGCAATACTTTGATTATCACCTTCGGGGGCTTCCTGATCGGTTTGATTATGGGAATTCTGGTTTGTCTTGTTAACGGATCAAAAAGCAATAATGTTGCGGTTCTGGTCTTGAAACAGATTGCTAAGTTCTATTCTCTGATTTTCAGAGCTACCCCAGTTGTGGTTCAGCTTTTGATTATCTACTTCATTATCTTTGCTTCTTCTAATATCAGTACCCTGATCATTGCTACTATTTCCTTTGGTCTGAATAGTGGTGCTTATGTTTCGGAAATTATCCGTGGCGGTATTCAGGCTGTCAACAAAGGACAGATGCAGGCCGGACTTTCTTTAGGATTGTCTTACCGTAGCGTTATGGGAAAGATTATTCTTCCTCAGGCTATGTCAAATTGTTTCCCATCTCTATGCAATGAGTTTGTCACTTTGATTAAGGAAACCTCGGTGGCCGGATTTATCGGTACTGTCGACCTGACTTTAGCCTTCCGAATGATTGCTAATGACACTTACGACTTTGTCCCTGTTTATCTGACTATGGGTGTCTGTTATTTCATCCTAGTTGTTTTCTTTACCTCAATGCTTTCACTGATAGAAAAGAAGGTATTCAAAAATGCTAGAGCTTAAAAATATCACCGTTAGTTATGAAGACCAGAAAGTGGTTCTTCATGATATCAATCTGAAAGTTGAGGATGGGCAGGTAGTTTCACTTATCGGTCCTTCCGGAGCCGGAAAGAGTTCACTGATTAAAACCATGAACGGACTAATCACTCCTGAAAAAGGTGAAATCTATTTTGATGGCGAATTGGTGACTGAAAAGAATATCACTGCTATCCGGGCTAAGGAAACCATGGTTTTCCAGCAGTTTGAATTATTCCCACATCTTTCTATTCTCAAAAACATTACTTTGGCTCCTGTTTCTCTTAAGCTTATGACTAAAAAGGAAGCTGAAGAGAAAGCTATGAAGCTTCTTGAAAAAGTCGGATTGGCTAGTGAAGCTGATAAGATGCCTAACGATATTTCAGGCGGTCAGAAACAGCGTGTTGCTATCTGCCGAGCCTTAGCCATGAATCCTAAGATGATTCTCTTTGATGAGCCGACAAGTGCTCTTGATCCAGAAATGGTCAAAGGCATTCTAAACATCATTAAGGGATTAGCTGAAGAGGGAATGACAATGGTTGTTGTTACCCATGAAATGTCGTTTGCCCGCGATATTTCTGATAAGATTGCCTTCATTGATCAAGGCCAGATTATGGAATACGGGACTCCGGATGAGATCTTCAATCATCCTCAGAATCCCCGAACCAAGGCTTTCTTCGAGGCTGTTCTCTAAACTTAAATTAAAAGGATTATTCAACTAGGCATAAAGCTCAGCTTGGATAATCCTTTTTTATTGGATTATTTAGATATTTCTAATGATCAGGCAATAGAAAAGGCGGCCTTTATTGGATAAGGCCGCCTAGAGGTTCCTGCAAACTAGAACTTTTTTGATTATTCTTTTTTGGAAGAAGCCACCATCAGATTGTTGAGATTGGTGACAAATTCTTTCTTGTCTTCAATGTCATAGCCTTCAAGCAGCATAGCCTCATCATAAAGAAGCTTTCCGTACTGTTTGATCTGAACATCATCTTTTAAGGAAGAAATGGCCTTGAAGAGATCGTGGTCTGGATTGATTTCCAAAACCTTGACAGCCTTAGGTTTTTCGTTGTCTTCCATATTCTTTTCCTGAGGATTGGTCTCAGAGAGGACTTTTTCCATGTTCAATGACATGCCCTCTTTGGTTGAAAAACAGCAAGGAGCATCAACGAGTTTAGCAGAGAAGCTGACTGAATCAACCTTTCCCTTCAGTGATTCACTGATATCATCAAGAATTCTCTTATGTTCACCATTCAAA
>JBAXZU010000165.1:0-2961 GCA_041670225.1 Bacilli bacterium
GAAGAGCGGAAAGGTTCTTGTCTTCGATTTAGGCGGTGGTACACTTGATGTCTCCATTCTTGATATCGGTGACGGAACTTTCGAAGTTCTTTCTACTTCCGGTGACACTATGCTTGGTGGTGATGACTGGGATCATTCAGTCATGAACTGGCTTAATGACCAGATCAGAGCCCAGACTGGATTAGTCTTTGATTATAACAATCCTAAAGACCGTCCAACTTTCCAGAGACTCAGAGATGAAGCTGAAAAAGCCAAGATCAACCTTTCCAGCCAAAGTGAAACCACCATTTCACTTCCTTACATCGGATTCAAAGATGGAGCTCCTGTTAACTTCGAAATTACTCTTTCCAGATCCAAATTCCAGGATGTCACTGCTTCCTTACTTGAAAGATGCCGTGCTCCATTCAACAAGGCTTTAAGTGATGCTTCACTTTCCGTTTCTGACCTTGATGATATTATTCTTGTCGGTGGTTCTACCAGAATGCCTGCTGTCATTGAATTAGTCACTAAGCTCAATAATGGTAAGGCCCCTAACAGATCTGTCAATCCTGATGAGGCTGTCTCTGTCGGTGCTGCCATCCAGGGTGGTGTCATCCGTGGCGACATCAAGGATGTTGTCCTTCTCGATGTCACTCCTCTTACCTTAGGTATTGAAACTCTCGGCGGAGTTATGACTCCACTTATTCCTAGAAATACAACTATTCCTACTACCAGACAGCAGATATTCTCAACTGCCGAAGATAACCAGCCTGGTGTTGAAATTCAGGTCTTCCAGGGTGAACGTCCGATGGCCAATGACAATAAGTTCTTAGGAAGATTTAAGCTCGAAGGCATCCGTCCAGCCAGACGTGGTGAACCAAAGATTCAGGTTACTTTCTCAATCGATGTCAATGGTATTGTCTCCGTTTCTGCTAAGGATCTTGATTCTAACCAGGAACAGCACATCACCATTTCCAACTCCACTGGTCTTTCCAAAGAAGAAATCGATAAGATGGTCAAGGAAGCTGATGCCAACAAGGAAGCTGATGCCAAGAGAAAGGATGAAGCTGATACCAGAAATGAAGCCCAGTCCTTAATCGACCAGATTGACAGACAGTGCAATGATAAGGATCATCCAATTGATGAGAAGACTAAAGAATCAGCTATGAAGATCAGAGATGAAATCAAGGCTGATCTTGATAAGAATGATCTTGCTGCTGTCAAAGCCAAGATTACTCAGCTTCAGCAGGCTGCTGGTCAGGTCTATCAGGCCAACGCTCAGGCTAATGCCTCTCAGTCAACTGCCAGTGCTGGCGGAAATGCTCCTGAAGGTGAAAACAAGAGTGAATCTGATGCCAATGACCCACATGTCGTTGATGCCACTTTCACTGAAAAGAAAGATTAATTCAGACTACAAATCTATGCAAGGAAAGTCCGGTTATGCCGGACTTTCTCTTTAAGGAGGCATACAATGGCCCAAAAGAAAGATTATTATGAAACTCTGGGAATCAACAAAACCGCAACACCAGAGGAAATAAAAAAGGCCTACCGTCAATTGGCAAAAAAATATCATCCTGATATCAACCATGATGCTGATGCACCGGAAAAATTCAAGGAAATCACTGAAGCTTACGAATGCCTCTCTGATCCCAAAAAGAAATCCATGTATGATCAGTATGGTTTTGCCGGTGTTGATCCTAATGGAGCCGGTGGCTTTGGCGGTCAGTCAGCTAACTTCTCCGAGGGTGACTTTGGTGACCTTGGCGATATTTTCTCTCAGTTCTTCGGAGGAGGTTCCTCCTCACGTTCACGTGCCAGAGACAATACACCCAGAAAAGGCCAGGATCGTGGTGTCAGAATTAATCTGAGCTTTGATCAGGCAGTCAATGGAACCAAAGTTGATATTCCCTTGGAATATGTGAAAGCCTGCCCTGACTGCAACGGAACTGGTGCCAGAAGTGCCAGTGATGTTGAAACATGTCCAACTTGCCGCGGAATGGGTAGAGTAAGGGCCAGAAGACAAACTCTCTTCGGAACCATGGAAACCGAAGAAGCTTGCCCTGACTGCAACGGAACCGGAAAACGCATTAGGGTCAAATGCCCCCACTGTCATGGTGCCGGAAGAGTCAAGGTCAATGAAACAATTACTGTAAATGTTCCCCATGGTGTTGATACCGATGATAACATCAGAATTTCCGGAAAAGGAAATCCAGGTGTCAATGGCGGACCTAATGGCGACCTGATAATTCAGATTGCTGTTTCTGCCTCTCAGACTTTTACCAGAAAAGGTGCTGATGTCTACGTTTCTGTGCCAATCAGTGTATCTGATGCCCTTCTTGGTGCAACTGTTTCTGTCCCATCAGTCAAAGGCGAGTGTGACTTAGTCATCCCCCCCTGTACTGAACCGGATATCATTCTCAAGATGGCTAATCAAGGTATCACTCTTCCTAGTGGAAAGACCGGAAACCAGTATGTAACTATCAAGGTTAAGTTCCCAAAGAACCTCAATTCCGCTCAGAAAGAAGCTATCACTAAATTCGACGAAGAAGAAAATAAGAAGGATGGCGGCGTCTTCTCCTGGCTGAAACACAAATTCCGGACTAAATAAATATTCAGGCAGCTGCAATACCCAAAAACGTACTTGTAGCTGCTTTTTTATTTTTTAAAGCGTTTTTATTCCAAATCAGACAAATCAATAAGGTATAATTTAACTATGAATTATTTACAAGAACTCTCAAAAAGAATCCCGATGGAAGGGACAATCAATACCCGTGACTTAGGTGGTTATTGCGGATATGAAGGAAGAACCATTAAATACGGAAAAATCATCAGAACCGATAATCTTTCAAGGATTACCGAAAAAGACATTGCCTATTTTCAGAATGTCCTTAAGGCCAGTTATGACATTGACTTAAGGTCAGCCAGTGAAATCAAAGGCAAAGCCGATCTTCCTATTCCTGGCTGTGAATTTGTTCACTGCCC
>JBAXZU010000166.1:0-2958 GCA_041670225.1 Bacilli bacterium
ATGCGTCGATGTCCCTGAATCCGGACGCCCTTATGTCGCTATCTTAGGTGGCTTAAAGGTTTCTGATAAGATTCAAGTTATCGATTCCTTACTTAAGAAGTGCGATAAGATTCTTATCGGCGGCGGTATGTCTTATACCTTCAAGTTCGCTGTTTATGGAACCAGCATCGGCCGTTCTTTATTTGAGGCTGATCAGGTCGAATATGCCAAGAAGTGCTATGAAACCGGAAAGATTGTTCTTCCTATCGACAATGTTGTCGCCAAGGGTTACAATCCCGATGATCCATACGCTCATCTTGATGATGTTGAAATCAATGAAGGAAATATTGAAGATGGATTCGAAGGACTTGATATTGGTCCTAAGACTATTGAAATCTTCAAGAACGAAATTGCCAAAGCTAAGACTGTTTTCTGGAATGGACCTGTTGGTGTTTCTGAAAATGATCAGTTTGCTGCTGGAACCAAGGCTGTCTGCGAAAGCTGCGCCAAGGCTACTGAAAATGGTGCCTTCACTGTCATCGGCGGTGGTGATTCTTCCGCTGCTGCTGCCAAGTTCGGATATACTCAGAAGTTCAGCCACGTTTCTACCGGTGGCGGTGCCTCCCTTGAACTTATCCAGTTTGATGGAAAGCTTCCCGGAATTGACGTCATCGAAGATAAGTAAATAATTGAAAAGGTAAAAAAAGAATGTCCCGTAAAATATTTTTAATGGGCAACTGGAAAATGAATCATACCATCCAGGAAGCTAACGACTTTTGTGATGCCGTTAAAGCTAATGGATTGGTTAAGATTGCCCGCAAAAAGGGAGTTATGATTGGTGTTGCACCATCCTACATCTCTCTTCAGGCTGTCAGCAAGCATGCCCATGGCATGATTGTTGCTTCCCAGGATTGCCACTATGCTGCAAGCGGTGCCTACACCTCCTGCATTTCTGTTCCGATGCTTAAGGAAATCAATGTCGATTGGGCTATCATCGGCCACAGTGAAAAGAGACAGTTTGAAGGTGAAACTGATTTTGACTGCAATCGTAAGATCAAGACTTTGGTTGCCAACGGATTCCATGCCATCTATTGTGTCGGCGAATCTGCTAAGGAATATGATCAGGGTCTGACCAAGGATGTCATCAAGGCTCAGGTTGTTACTGGTCTTATGAACATTTCCAAGGAACAGATGGCTAATGTTGTTATTGCCTATGAACCAGTCTGGTCCATCGGAACCGGAAAAAATGCTTCTGTTGAAATTGCTCAGGATATCTGCTCTTTCATCAGAGGAGTCATCAGCGAACTTTTCGGAAAGGTTGCTTCCCAGAAGGTCTTAGTCCTTTATGGCGGAAGTGTCAAGCCCGAGAATGTCAACGGCTATATGTCTGCTCCTGATGTTGATGGTGCTTTGGTCGGCGGAGCTTCCCTTAAGGCTGACTCCTTTGCCGCTCTTCTCAACAACATCTAAGTCTTTCTTCTATTAGATTCATTGGCGGTCAGGATTTTCCTGACCGCTTTTTTCATTGAAACAATTTTGAAATGATATATACTAATATTAGTGTTTTGCAATCGGAGGTTATTGATCATGGAAACATTTACTCCTGAATCTGATTTTGATAAAAAGCCAATAAAGAAGAATGGTCTCTTCGGAAAAGAGAAAAAGACCTATGATAATTCCGCTTTATTATCAATGGGAATGATTTTCCTTTGGTTTGCTATTGGTCTGGCTGTTGCCGGCTCTGTTGCCTTAGGACTGCCTTATCTTCTTAATTCACCAGTGTTTGGCGGAGATGTTGAGGCTGCCTCTACTGCCTATGTGGGTATGATGATTGGCGCAATTGTCGTTTTGCTTGTCTCTAATCTTGTCATTACCTTCTCACAAGGAAGGAAGAATGGTATTGTTACCGGAATATTCTATATTCTTTATGCTATTGCAATCGGTGTTCTTCTCTCCAGTGTCCTGATGACAGTCTTTACTACCTCAGCTGCTCTTGGTGATGATACGATGGCAATCTCCGTTATCTCTATTTCTTTCTTTGTCAGTGCCGGCTGCTTCTTAGTTATGGGAATCATCGGCATGCTGTTCAAGAATATGAATGCTGCCATTCCGGTTGTTATTACCGGATTCTTGGGAGTCATTATCATTTCCATAGTTAACTTCTTCCTGCAGTCTGAGATGATCTTCTGGATTGTTGAATTTGTTCTCTTTGCTTTGATTCTCTTAGCCACTTCCATCGATATTCATAATATCGTTCAGATTTCTTCCAGAAGCGAATGCAAATCTTCTTCCGCCTTATCTATCTATTGCGCCTTTATTCTTTTTACAGATTTTATTAACATTTTCATCCGTGTTCTTTACTTTGTGATGATTCTTTTCGGAAAATCAAAAAATTAGTTGCAAGTAGGAATTTCCTTAGTTGAATTTTCAAAAGATATTAAGTAAATATTAGTAATTACGAATGATAATGTAAAATAATACAAAAAGCCAGGTATCACTATAAGATAACTAGTTTTTATAATGGGTGAAATTTTCTATTAATGGTTTTGCTGGACATTATAATTTCATAGACAAAATTAATGTATTTAAACGGATTAATTTTTGATTTTAAACATTGGTTTGCAGACTGGTGGTGTTTTCCTGACATGGGATATACAATCGGAGCCATAATTGATGTCTTTTTTGAGTCGTTGAGGGATGGGGGAAGCATCCTAAAATTACGGGGGAATACACCCGATTCCTTGACACGCTGACACCTGAGGCATGTACTTTCTGTGGCTGTCTGGACTTCTGCAGGGATGGAAAGGACAGGAACAGGCAGCAGAGATTTCGATGCAGAGGATGCGGGAAAAGGTTCCGGGCGCTTGCCGGAACCATATTCGATTCCGTAAAGATACCGATGACAGAATGGGTGGAGTTCCTGATACACCTGTTCCAGTATCAGAGCGTGCTTGTATCCTCGATAGACAACAGAAATGC
>JBAXZU010000167.1:0-2946 GCA_041670225.1 Bacilli bacterium
ATAAAGCTAAGAAGATTGATTTCGATTATAATTCCACTCCCCTAGGCGGAGGAATAGTAACCTTAGCATATTTCACCGGCGCTTTTATCAATACCTTCTTAATTACAACCGTGATTCTCTCAGTTGGTCTAGTAGCATTATCATTAATGGGGACTACTTATTTATCAGCAGTTTCTGTTCTTTCTTTATACGGAGTAAATGCCTTAGGCTGTGCCAGTGCAACGATCATGATGATGATAATAGTTTCTTTCTTTAAGAAGCCTTCAGCCTTAGGTGCCTTCTCCGGAATTGTCTCCGCTGTTGTTGGTTTTATCATCGGGGCTTATATTCCTTTAGGCAGCTTTTCTACCGGAGTTCAATCAATCTTAAGTATTGTCCCAGGATCACATATCGCCTGTCTGTATAGAAATATTCTGATGTCAGGCGTGCTTGAAAACATCAATATGTCCATTAACGGAGTTGATGGCGGTGTCTTTGTCAGCGGGCTGAAGGAATTATTCGCTGTTAATCTGAATTTTGCTTCTTGGAATCTCGCAGCTTTAGTTAATATCTTATACGTCAGTATCTCTTCGGTTATCTTCCTGATTACTACGATTCTCTTATACCGATTATCAAACAAAAGATAAATCTATCAGGTTTTTTCTCTAAGCCTTTGACTTCTGCTGTCAAAGGCTTTTCTCTCATATTTTCCAAAAGTCAGACTTGATTAAATTCAAATAATATGTGATTCAATCCCTTGTTTATTCAAATTACTATTTCATATTGGATTTTTATGATAACAATTGCTTTTTTTAGAAAAGAGACTAATATGTAAGAAAAGAGGAGTAGAATATGAAAAAAGCCATTACTAAATCAATAGTCGGAGCCTGTATAATAGCCATAGCCATCTGGGCTTATGCTGATTGCTTTGAATTATGCTACGAACTAACCTTCTTATCAAACTTTGCCTGCGGTGCTATTATTCTCATTGACGGAATACTTAACTTCTTCCAGAAGAAAGTACCAGCCTTAGTCTATGAAATGGTTATGCCCTGTATTTTAGGAGTATTTACCACCGTCTTCATGGAATTATTCTCTATTGCTCATTTTAATTTCGGACAGCAGATGCTGTTTTTGCATTCTATCCATCCGCTTGTAGTTTTACTGATCTTCTTAGTAGCAACACCAAAACTAGAAATCAAATCTCGGAAAGAATATCTTTTAAGAGTATTTATTTCACCAATTCCTTTCATGGGTTATCTTTTATTCGATCTAATCTATTTCTTTGTCAATCATGAATTTGTTTACGGTTTACTAGAACCTAGTGATGCTACAGCCTTAGTCTTGATTCCTGTTGCCTTAGGATGTTATTTACTGATGTCCTTCTTATCATACGGAGTCATTGAACTAAAGAAATTCACTGACCGACATATTATCTAGACTGAATTATCTATTTTAAAAAATAATAACCTATATCCTATTTATTCTAAACATACAAATATTACTAATTTTCCGTGAGACAAAAAGCTTTAATGTGTAATAATCACTGTTACACATTTTTAAACTTTGTCGCAAAAGCTTCTGCTTTGATTGATTAAAAAAACAAACCATATAAAATAACCAAGTATCCCGAAAAAAATATATTTCTTAAGCAGGAATAAATCAAAAGGAATACAGACTTCAAATCAAGAAAAACTAAAGAAGCTGAAACAACTCTACCTTAACAAACAAAATTCCTATTTTAATAGAAGCTTTTATTTTGGCTATTTTTAGCTCATTATTGAATATCCAAAGGAGAAAAATATGAATGCAATCGAAATTCGAGATCTGACAAAAAGCTTCAAAGGACTATATGCCTTAAATCACCTTAATCTGACTGTCCCCGTCGGTGCAATCTATGGATTTATTGGTGAAAACGGAAGCGGAAAATCAACCACCGAGAAGTTAATCTGCGGACATTTGGTAGCTGATTCCGGATCAATAAAACTCTTTGGAAAAGATTTTACCGATGCCGGAGTAAGAGCCAGAGTCGGAGCTTTGATTGAAAACACCGGTTGTTTTCCTAACTCAAGTGTCTGGGCCAACATGAAAATGCAGGCCCTGAATCTGTGTTTAGAAAATCCTGATGAAGAAATCATGAAAGTCCTGAAGATAGTCAGAATGGATGATTCCATCCGTCTAAAATTCAAATCCTGTTCCTTAGGAATGAAACAGAGAATCGGTATTGCGATGGCCTTATTAGGAAACCCTGCCTTATTGATACTCGATGAACCAATCAACGGACTTGATACTAACGGAATGAAAATCATGCGAGAAATCATCCTTGATGTTGTCCATAACTGTAACTGCACTGTCCTGATTTCCTCTCATATTCTGGGAGAACTAGAAAAAATAGCTACTCATTACGGAATCATCAGACAAGGTCAGTTAGTTGAAGAAATCACCGCCCAGGAAATGGAAGACCGTTCTCAGAACTATGTCAGCATCAAGACTAATGACATGGAGAAAACCAGAAAACTGTTAGAAGAAAAGTATGAGACAGTGATTCCGGTTGATGATTCCCTTCAAGTCTTTGATATCGATGATTCAGCTTCAGTTTCCGAATACCTGCTGAAAAACGGTCAGGAACTGAAAGAAATCAAGAAGAACCGAGTCGGATTAGAAGAATACTACATCGAATTAATGAGTAAGAAAGAAGGTAAATAAATATGGAAGAACAGAATACTCTGACTTTTGCTACTCCCTCATTCTTTAAAAGAATTAAGGGAATGCTCAGCGTTGATTTCTACCGTCTCTTCCATACCCCTCTGCTTTATATTTTTTTAGGAATTGCAGCAGTCATTCCGGCCATGATTATGGGAACCTCTTCAGGAAACTCAGATACTCAGCTCTACACCAATACCTGGAATATGATAGCAGCCGATTCGCCTTTGTATGTAGTCCACACCATTGGTGAATATGCCAACA
>JBAXZU010000168.1:0-2935 GCA_041670225.1 Bacilli bacterium
AGAGCTTCTGTTAAAGAAATCAACGTTATCGTCCCTTACTTCGGTTATGCCAGACAGGATAGAAAGTCTAAACCGAGAGAACCAATTACATCCAAGCTTGTCGCTGATTTGTTTGTTTCTGCCGGTGCCAACCGTATTCTGACTTTCGATCTTCATGCTGCTCAGATTCAGGGATTCTTTTCCTGCCTTGAGGATGACCTTTCCGCTATTGCCTTATTAGGCCATACTCTTAAGCATGACGAAACTGTCGACAAAGAAAATCTGGTCTGTGTCTCTCCTGATCATGGTGGTGTTAACCGTGTCAGAAGAATTGCTGAAATGCTTAATACTCCTATCGCCATCATCGATAAGAGAAGAAATGATAAGAGACAGCCGGAAGTCATGAACATCATCGGTGATGTTGCTGGCAAGAACTGCATTATCGTTGATGATATGATGGATACCTGCGGAACAGCTGTTGCCGCCGTTGCTGCCTTAAAGAGCGCCGGTGCCAAGGATGTCAGCATGGCTGCCACTCATGCCGTCTTCTCTGATCCTGCTTATGATAGATTATCAAATGGATATCCTTTTAAGAGATTATGGGTCACTGATTCAATCCCGCTCAGAGGAAAATTCCTGACTGATGACAAGCTTAACATTCATGTCTGCTCCTTATATAAGATGATTGCTAATGCTATCTACGCTATTCATGAGGAAAAGTCTATTTCTTCTTCATCTTCCGGTTACAAAGATTAATTAAATATGTATAATAAAACAGAGGATGGATTTATCCGTTCTCTGTTTTTTAGCAAAAGGAGAAAAAAATATGCCGAAAATTAAGGATAAGAGTCTGAAGTTTATTTTCTTAGCTGTTTTGTTTGCTTATGTTATCTTCTTTTTCGTCTATTATGTAGGTTTTCTGACTTTTGTTGAAAGAACTGGAATCTCCGTCTTCAACAATGTCTTGGTTTTAATCTTCAGGTTAGCTATTGTAGGATTCCTGATTTACACCGTTATTGCTGACAAACTGGTGATTGCTAAATATCTTATTGGCTGTTACTTTGTCTATTATCTTGTTAATACTGTTTTACAGTTCGGTTCTATTGGCTATTATTCAAATCCTTGGGAAGGATTGGTATCCATTACCGGTTTGTTTGCCAATATTGCTTTAATTGTTATAGTTGTTTTGGAATCTTTAGATAAGATCTCCAATCAAACCAAATATCAGAATTATATCCTTTATTTGGTATATGCTTTCGGTGGAATGAGTATCTTAAGAAGAATCTTTTCTTTGATTAATTATGTCACTATTCATTCATCTTGGTATTTGTATTTTTATCTTATTGCTGTTCTCTGTTTAGATTGTGCTTTTGTTATCGGTTATCTTTATTATCATATGATGGGAAAGAAGGAAGCTATTAAGGCTGAAGCTTCTGATACTGCTGTTACAGCTGAAACTCCCAAAGCATCAGTCGCTGAGGAAGCACAGCCTAAAGAATCCGAAGCTAAAGAAGAAAAGGCAGCCGAAGAAACAAAACCCGAATAATCTGATTCGTTATCTTAATCCGAGAATTAAAAATTCAAGTTGATTTAAACAATCGTATTTAGAATATTTTCATTACCGTTACAGAAATTTGGTTTTTGTATCAAATCAAATTTTGGGTGGTTTTTATGTAGACCTAAAAATAATATTTATATATAATACACAAAGATTGTTAGAAATAGGAGGATAAAATGACAACATTCAGAAAGATCTTATTACCGTTTGAATCATTGATTTATATTATTGTCTTCATCCTCGCTATCTTAGCCTGCAACGGTATTGGCATTCAGTCTTCCGCTTGGGATGTAGCTCAGACCAGAATCATTGCAGTCGGTTCAGTCACTGCGGCTGTTGGTGTCTGGGGAACAGTGGTCCTTCAGCATTCATTCAAGATAAAAATCTCAGGATTGGTTGATATACTTATTGGTTTTGATTTATTTGCTTCGATTATCTGTGGGGAATGCTTCTTAGTCTATCGTACTATGGCTAATTATGATAAATTCCTCCATGCCTTCGGAACTGCTCAGCTAGCTATTGCCGGCTTTGCTATTGCGGCCTTCTTCCTTGAAGGAAAGAATCTCAAATATCAGGTTGTCTATTCCTTAGTATTCGCTTTCTTCTTTGCTATTGCTATGGAAGCTATCTGGGAATTATACGAATATACAGTTGACAGCCTCTGCGGAACGGACATGCAGAAATATATTCCGGATCAGTTTGTCGGATGCATTGATTCTCTGACTGGTGAAGTGACTTGTTCAGATGAACAAATACTTGAATTCTATAAGACTCAGGCCGGTATGCATTATGGGGTCACTGATACAATGGGTGATGTCATTGCCGATATCTTAGGAGCTGTTGGCGGTATGGCTCTCTGCGCTCTTGTCTTCAAATTCAAGCCTGAACTTCAATCTGGACTCATTCATAAAAAGGATGGCACTTCTTCGACTGACACCTTAGAAATTCCGGTTGTTAAAAGTAAAGATGAGTACAGCTTTATTGATGATAACAACCACCATAACAATAACGAGAATGCTTAATGACTAAACAAAAAGTTCACTGTTTATGGCAGTGAACTTTTTACTTGGTTAAATTAATTCCTTCAAGGCTTTAGCGAGAGTCAGAAGCTGAGTGGCTTCTAATTGCCGGGCCCGTTTTTCAATCAGCTCTGGATACTGTTCCTTGAGCTTTGGGAGGTGGTCACGGTAGGGAGGGAATTGCTTTAAGCAGTTATTGATAGTCTTATTCGGATCTTTGAAGAAAGCTTTGAACAGAGGATATAATTCAAAATCTATTTTCTGTTTCTGATCAATCTTAATGAAAGCTGACTCAACTTTTGGGGCTGGTGAGAAGGAAGAGTGGTCAACATCAGTGATTAAAGAAAGGGTTCCGGTACAGGCAATGAAAGCTCCTAAA
>JBAXZU010000169.1:0-2917 GCA_041670225.1 Bacilli bacterium
GACAACTTTATCCTCAATCGATGGACAATAGCGAGGGCCGACTCCTTTAACAACTCCACCATACATAGCAGAATCGCTAAGATGGGAACGGATTATTTCATGTGTGTGTTCATTTGTATAAGTCAAATGACATTTTATCATGTCCTTAACTTTCATAAAATCAACGGTATCATAGGAGAACGCATATTTTCCTTCTTCACCCAATTCCTCAATCAACGAAGAGTAATCAATTGAATCAGGTTTGATTCTAGGCGGAGTACCGGTTTTCAAACGCAACATATTCAGTCCCAGATTACTGATAGTCTTTGAAAGACCATGACTGGCCTTTTCACCATCTGGACCTTCATCCTTAGCTACATGACCGCGAAGAATTCTCGCCTCCATATGAGTTCCGGTAGCTAAAACAATGGCTTTGCATCCAACAAAGGTGTTATCCTCCAGAACAACACCCTTAGCTTTCTTATCTTCAACAACAATGGCTTTAGCTTCATGTTCGGCAATATCAAGATTGCAGACAGTCAATAGATAATTCTGAACATTTCTCGGATAACCAGCTTTATCTTCCTGGGCACGATAGCATCTGACACCAGGTCCTTTAGATGTATTTAAGACTTTCATTTGAAGAAGAGAGCCTTTCATATCGGCTATCTTTCCCATGATTCCGCCCAAGGCATCCATTTCCCTGACAACGATTCCCTTGGCTGATCCACCAATAGTGGGATTACAGGCCATATTGGAAACCATCTTGAAATTTAGGCAAAGCATCAATGTTTTCAAGCCTAAAGAAGCAGAAGCGTTTGCGGCTTCAGCCCCGGCATGTCCGCCTCCGACAACGATGACATCATATTCTTTAGCTACGATATTAAACATTCTTTTTATCCAATCGAATCAGTCATATCAAATTTGATTAACTGGTTGAGTTCAACAGCATACTCCATAGGAAGTTCCTTGCTGAATGGTTCTAAGAAGCCCATAACAATCATTTGAGTGGCATTAGCCTTAGTGAGACCTCTGGACATCAGATAGAATAACTGGTCTTCATTAATTTTGCTGACACTGGCTTCATGTTCGAGATAGCTGGTAGCATTCTGAACCATATTCATCGGAATCGTATCAGAATAGGAATGATCATCAAGAATCAGAGTATCACATTCTTCATGTGATTTACTGCCTTTGGCATTGGGAGCAATCTTTATCATTCCACGGAAATTCGAAGTTCCACCATTACGGGAAATAGATTTGGAAATAATAGTCGAAGAAGTATCATTGCCAAGATGGATCATCTTAGCTCCAGTGTCCTGGAACTGTCCCTGAGAGGCAACAGCAACCGAGATGACTGATCCGCGTGATCTATCCCCCTTAAGAATACAGCAGGGATACTTCATGCAGAGCTTACTGCCAATATTTCCGTCCACCCATTCCATCAGGCCATCCTCATCAACTGTAGCACGCTGGGTTACTAGATTAAGAATGGAATTTGACCAATTCTGAATGGTTGTATACCGCATTTTCGCTCTTTTTCCCACATAGATTTCAACAATAGCGGCATGCAGAGACTCTTCAGAATACATAGGGGCAGTACAGCCCTCAACATAATTTAGTTCGGCATCATCATCAACGATAATTAAGGTTCTTTCAAACTGGCCAGAACGTTTGTTGTTGATTCGGAAATAGGATTGAAGTGGTTTATCGAGTTTGCAGCCCTTAGGAACATAGATAAATGAACCGCCCGACCAGACAGCACTATTCAAAGCCGAATACTTATTGTCGGAAGGAGGAACGATTTTTCCAAAATACTTTTGAAAAATTTCAGGGTATTCTTTTAATCCGGTATCAGTATCAAGGAAGACGACACCCTTATCCTCAACCTCTTTCAGCATGGAGGAATATACCGCTTCTGATTCATACTGAGTGGTGACACCGGATAAGAACTTCTGCTCAGCTTCCGGAATACCGAGCTTTGAGAAAGTGTTTTTAACAGTTTCCGGAACCTCATTCCAATTAGTGGCAATATTTTCGGAAACTTTTGTGTAATAAACATAGTCCTGAAAATCGATCCATGAAAGATCTGGTCCGAAATTAGGCTGGTGATGTTGAAAAAATTCTTTTAGTGACTTAAGACGGAAATCAAGCATGAACTCCGGCTCACCTTTCATCCGTGAAATAGTACGGACAGTCTCTTCGGTCAGGCCTTTGGGAGTTTTGAAGATAGCAACATCCGAATCCTTGAATTCGTATTTTGTTCTCTCATCAGCATCAGGAAGAACATTCTTATCTTTTTCATTCATGTGATTCACCTTCTTTCTTCTCTTCTTCAATAAAGGCTTTCTTTAAGCCTCTCCAGGAAATATTGGCACAGGTTATACGGCTAGGCTGAAGACTAGTGGTCTTAAAGCAAATAGCTTCGCCCAAAGAATCACTGTCAAACTCCTGGTTTGAAAGCATTTTATTGAATTCGTCCATCATCTGATTAGCCGTCTCAACACTTTGTCCCTTAATCATTTCTGTCATAATTGAGCAAGAAGCAGAAGAGATAGCACATCCGGTTCCATGCCAAAGAGCATCCTGAATGATTTCATCAGCAATCTTCACCTGAATATAAATATCATCAATGCAAGAAGCGGAAGCCATATGGATAGTAATATAGTCGGGATCGTCAGTTTCCTTCTTATTCCGAGGATATTTATAATTATCCTTAATGATTTCACGCATCATGGCTGGATCATCAATTGAAAAAGACATCTAAGAAATCCTCCCCATGTTTACTGGCTTCGATTAAAGCCTCGACATCATCCTCATCGTTATAGAAATAAAGTGAGGCACGTACTGTAGCTTGTTCCTTAAGGAATTCCGGAAGAATCTTAGCACAATGCTGACCAGAGCGGACAAAGACACCCTTATATCCTAGATAACTGGC
>JBAXZU010000170.1:0-2894 GCA_041670225.1 Bacilli bacterium
GATTATGTTTATAAAAATGGAGAAATAGAAGTTGTGAAAAGTGAAGCAATTGCTTCAATAGATTTCTCAAATGATTCCAAAAATGAAAAAGACTTTTTTGAGACAATTAAACCTTATTTTAATAGAAAAGGAACGAAATTCAGAATAGAAAACAATGTTCCTTTAACATCTGCTATCAAATCAATCAAACCTGAAGATATAAACATTATCGGAAATAAAGAGCTTGATGTTATTGTTCAAGCAAGTGAAGGATTTTTTAACAGAAAATATCGAACTATTGCCGCTTTTGAAATTGATGGCGGTGAACATATTGGAAGCAAAAAAACGATTATGTATGATAGAGAAAAAGAAAAGGTGTGTAGAAAATATAATATTAAATTAATACGAATACCTAATAATTCTGTAAAAGATTACGTGACGATCATCAGTATATTTGAATCTTTTATCGATAACTCAAAAGATTTTGATGAAACACAAATCCAAATGAGTTTATTCGAAAATTAATAAAGCTGAAAATGAATTAAAAAAGTTTATTTCAAGTCGAAGCAATAAACCATAGATAAATCCCAGCATATGGTGTCCTTTACTTCAACAAGATATCCTCTGGATAGTATCCATTTCTTTTAAAGTCAACATTAATAAAATGACTTTGCAAAAATAATTTCAATTTTAAATTCAAATTTTTCATCGACCTCAAAAGTGCGAAAAATAGCCACATTTCAGGAAATAAACCAATCTTTCTTTCTTTTATCAGTCTTTAAGATAAAAGAGCTGAGTTCTAGCTTTCAGTTGATACTTTTCGACAACCATACTTTTAAAAATCTAAGAAGTATAATTTAAAAAGATAGGAGCAATTTTATGCAAAAACCCAAATACGAAGGCTACAAAGTTTTGATTGCTGGGGCCACTTCCGGAATTGGACTTTCTATTACAGAAATGTTCATCAGAGAAGGTGCCACTGTCATCGGTCTGGGAAGAAACTTCGAGAACACTACCCACTTAGGCGATCATTTTATTCCTTTCAAGTGTGATGTCACCGACTTGGACAACTTACAGAAAGCCTGTGATCAGGTCAAGGAAAAATTTGATGGCAAGCTTGATGTCTTAGTCAATTCTGCCGGTATCGGAATCCATTATTCTCCTACAAATATCACTTCTGAAAAGTTTGATTTTGCTTTCAACCTTTTACTCAAATCTTCCGTTATGATGACAAGATACTGCTACGAATATCTCTATAATGCCGAACACAAGGCTCCGGTCATTATTCACATTTCCAGTATCGGTGCCAGAACCATTGTCTCTGACGATATCTTATATGGAATGTGCAAATCGAGTCTCAACTTATATTCCAAGCAATGTGCGGGCGGTCTTCCGGGAATCAGAGTAGTCAGTTTATCCCCTGGTCCGTTCATCACCCCTATCTTTGCTAAGAGCCGTACACCTGAAGAAACCAAACAGGTCATTCAGTATATGGGCACCTTAATTCCCAGTGGAAGAATGGCTGAACCTTCTGAAATCGGTGATTTGGTTTCCTTCTTATGTTCAAGTGAAGCTTCTTATATCAATGGATGCGATATCTCCATCGATGGCGGAATGCTTACTCAACATAGTTAATAGTTAAAGGAGAGAATAACAATGTTAAATAATAAAATCGCTTTAATTACCGGTGTTGGCACAGGTATCGGATTAGCCACTGCCAAAAGATATCTGAAAGAAGGTGCCAAAGTCATTGGCGTCGGAGACTACAACAAAGAATTTGAAGATTTCGGCAATAATTTCGAATACGTCAAATGCGATGTGACTGACGAAAAGAACATTGCTGAATTAGCTGACCATATCGCCAAGAAGTATGGAGTCCTGGATATCCTGCTTACTATCTGTGACAGAGAATATCGTGGAAAGATGTTAGAAGTCGATGCCGCTACTATCAATCAGGCTTCAAAACATATCCTGACTGCCCCTATTCTTCTCTCAAAGAATCTCAAGGATCTATTAGCCAAATCCACTTTGGCCAGCGTCATCTTTGATTTCCCGATTTCCGCCTTCATGATCGATAAGAACTACTTAGAATCTATCTACAACCTGGCTTTAGCTGATTATGTAAGACAGGCCACGGCCCAGTTTAGACCCATCCGTGTCAACGGTGTCATGTTCGGTCTGATCATGGATCACTTCTTAGCCAAGGAAGACGAAGAGAGATTTGCCAAGACTGCTAAGAAGGAGTCTATGATTCCTTCACAGAGATTCGGAACCTGCGAAGATGTTGCCAATTTAAACAACTTCTTAGCTGATGAATTATCCAAATTCTTCAACAGTGCTCTTATCCCAATCGATGGCGGCTATTACACTGCTAACCCCAGATCGATGGGCAATCAGTTCTAAAAGTCTTCTAAGTCTTAACGAAGAAATTCGAACATTGAGAAGGGCGAATAAAATCGCCCTTCTTTTTTGTTTAGTTTTGCTATCCGATGACATTTAAGCAATTAAAATATGCTTTGCTTTTTCTTTTGCAACTAAAATCGCTTTTAATGAAAATTTCCTAATAAAAAAGAATTTTATAAATATATTTCAACTTCAAATCTGATATTTATATATAATGAAAACTAAAATTGAAACTAAGAATTGAATACGACGGAAACATTATCATCAAGCTTGCTGTTTCCGATTTTGGAAGTAAAGTCTTTCCTGACATCGACAAACTTTATTTTGCTTGGTTCATAGATGCTTAAAGAAGCGGTGCTTTCGTTATCCATCAAAACTGTGTAACCTTCAGCGATAGGAAAATAAGCAACAAAATTACCCGAATCCAACGCATAGGTAGCGGTAGTGTCTACTTTGACAATCCGGCCGTTATCCAACTTGGCAATGACCTTGTCACCTTTTTTTATGGTAAA
>JBAXZU010000171.1:0-2873 GCA_041670225.1 Bacilli bacterium
ATTTTCAAAAATTATCCTCTTGGAGCAAGCATTCTTTCGAGAGAGGCCGATGACAATAAGAATTTAACTGAATGGCTTTTAGATGGAAGGCAGCGAAGGGACACCATGAAAGATATCTATGAAAGCCCAGATTGCCTTTATGTTTGGGGTAAGAAATACTTACCTATAAAAAAAGGCGATAATTTAGCAACTATTAATGAGACTTTTTGGAATAAAGTAGCTGATTTTATTGAAGAAGAGAAGCCCGACGATCCATCAAAAGTTCAGAAAGATAGTGGACTTGAAGAAAAAGGTGAACAAGGAGCATCTGATACTAATTCTGATGAAAAAAGTCTAAACAATATTGAAAATAATGAGACTGAAACATCTGATGGTTCCAGAATCCAAGCCAACGATTTGAATAATAGCGATGAGGAACAATTAGGAACGCTACTTACATTACTAAATATTTCTTTTAGTTACTGTAAAGACAAAGATATATCTGGTTTAACTTATTCCTTTGACTTTAAGGATTACCTTAGTGGAAAAGCATTTTTTGGTGATCTTTATTCTGATGACAAGAGGCATGTTAATTGTGCAAAGCTAAGAGAATTTCTACGTAAATATAAATCCATTAACATAGATAAATATTCCAATTTAAATGTTTTTATAGAATATCTTGACCAAAGATATAATTGGAAAGATGATTCATCAAAAGCCAAGTTAACCTCTTTTCTTACGAGCTCATGGAAAGATCAGCAGTTAAAAATTATCGATTGCTTTGATAGTATTGATAAGATGTTTTTGAGTAGAAAGATAGCAATTATTGAAACTCATGATATAACGCCAACGGATTCACAAAAGATCTTCAATTTGATTAATACAGGTGGAACAAAATTGACTGCCTCAGAGATTCTATCTGCTAAGCCAAAATGGAATAAGGAAATCAAAGCCCCAGGTACAATTCTTTCTAATTCAATTGAAAAACTTTATGATAATTTGGAACTTGGCAATGTATCTGCTGAAAAAACGGTTATTTGGGATATTCCTGCCGCTTGCACATATTTTTTTGATAAAGAGGGAGATGAAAGTGGATTTGATCTTTTCTTTAGTCTTTCTGACGATGATGTAGCAAATAGAATTACGATTGGCTTCAAATTAATGTCTGGCTTTTTTACTGATGGAGTTAAAAAAGATAACATTGATAATCTTTCTAAAGTAATTGATTGGAACAATTATGAAGATTCAGTTATGAAAATAAAGAGTTTTTTTGATTCCTTTATTCATAATCCATATTTGTCTGTCATTAAATCCTGGGGAAAATGCTTATCTGATGTTCTTTCTGATGGACCAACAATGAATTTACTGTTTCTTTTATATCGAAGTTGGAAAGAACTGGGTGAGCCTACTGGTTTTTCTTCAAAGGAAAGAGAAATTTTTGATAAGAATGTTTTTATTCAATTAGACAATAGTTTTTATGGATATTTAAGCAATCAATGGAAAGGATCCAGCGACTCTACTATTTCAAGAAACATTGTAGATTTTAATAATAGAATAGGGAGAGACTCCTCTGGATTGTTCATTGCTATGCCTGAAGATTCATGGAAGACACTTTTGAGTACTCTTTTCTCTAAAAATTTGCTTAATGGGAAACTGATTTCCAAAGGAAGTCTTGCTCCTCTTATCTATTATTACAACTGTTTAAAAGGCTTAAAAGGAGTTGGATTTAGTCAGCCTGGTGAAATTGATCATATTATCCCTCAATCCGCTTGGTTTAAGGTTTCTTTGGACGATAAGGATGCTATTCAAAATAATGCCTTTAACCTCGCCTTACTTCCTAAAGATGCCAATGCTTCTAAGAATAATGATACGTTAGCTGGTATTTCATCTAATCAAACCATTGCTTCCACATGTGAAGAATATGAGGAGATTAAAATAAATGATTTTGGAAAATATTCAAGTACATCATCTTATTTAGATTTAAAGAATTACAGAGAAAAGCTGTATATGGATGCATTTACTACTAAGCGGAACCAAATATTAAAAAGCTAATAGAGATTTTCGCCTTGAATGAATATGTCCTCTCAAATGATGATATGGTTCTTTTAGAGATACTTTATGATAATTTGATAAGGCAACAACGAATTCTTAAGGTGAGAAATCGATCATTTCTTCTTTACAATGCAGAATTTCAAGTTAGATTCTTTCTACAGCATTTAGTTTTCAAGGCTAATGAACCAACCGAACATCAAAGCGAAAGCTTCACTTTTGCATTGTTCTTGTTATACACATTGTTTTTGTGGACATTAAGTTTATTTCTTTCATCTCACCATCCACGTAATACTCTGCTAATCTCATTATAGTATTTAATAATCCTTCCTATTTTTCTGGATCTTCACCTGCTTTCTCCATTTCGTTACCTCTTTTCAAGACTTCTTCTAATCTCTTCTCAAGTTCTTCTTTACTCATAGCACGGAGAGCAGCCATAGTCTTATCATATGGCATTGCCATGATCTCCTCGTCAGTATATTTCTTTTCACTCATTTATCTATTCCTTTTATTTGAAACCCATAGCCCTAGCTAAAAGCTAGGGCTAGTGATAGTTGTTTTAGTATCTAAATACTGTTTATAGATACCATTGATTTCGCTATAGACTAGATACTTCTTCTTCATTAAAGCTTGAGTAAGCATCTCAACTAAAGCCCAGTTCTTTTTGAGAAGGAATCTAGTAGTTGCATAGGACTCTTCTAATTTAAGTCTAGTGTAATCGTTAACATCCTCATTCTTATTGCCATAATCCTTTCTAATTGACATATTAGAAATACCATAAAGACGGTTTGTACTAATGATGTTTTTCGTATAGGCATAGGCTTTTTCGAAATCACTGGAAGAAC
>JBAXZU010000172.1:0-2848 GCA_041670225.1 Bacilli bacterium
AATATCTTCTTTATGTTCATTCTTGCATGGATTATATTTTTCGCAAGTATTATTAGCAATTTTTCCAAATTCATAGCAAGTCCATTCACCTTTGAATTCCGGAAATCTCAAAGGTGGGACATTGAGGTTTTTATTCTCCAATGTCATATTTGATTCCCAACTCCTTTAAGGAAGCTGCAATTTCCTTATCAAGCTCTTTCTTCTCAGCATTTAATTTCTTCAAGTCTGATATAACAGAATTGATGTCAATAGGCGCTTCTTCTTCGAAAGTATCAACATAACGAGGAATGTTAAGGTTATAGTCATTCTTAACTATTTCTTCTAAGATAGCTACATGGGCATACTTATCGACATCTTTTCTGTTTTCGTATGTATTGACGATTTTGTCGACCTGTTCGTCAGAAAGCATATTCTGATTTTTCTTTGCGACAAATTCTTTTGAGGCATCGATAAAGAGAATGTTACCACTGTTCCCGTTTCTCTTCTTCTTAAGAACTATGATACAGACAGGAATTGAAGTGCCGTGGAACATATTTGCAGGCAAACCAATGACTGCATCGATTATATTAAGCTTATCAATAAAATATTTTCTTATCTGTTCTTCGGAATTACCACGGAATAAATCACCGTGAGGCAATATTACAGCAATACGTCCATCATCTGACATGTGATAAACCATTGACTCTACGAAAGCTAGATCAGCCTTGCTCTTAGGAGCCAAAGCACCAGCAGCCGAGAATCTAGGATCATCAGCAGTTGCTTCCGTAGGATTCCAGTTAGCTGAAAAAGGAGGATTTGAAACCTGTACCTGAATAGGCACAACCTTACCATTTTCATAAAGCTTATCAGGTCCTAAAGTATCACAGTTGAATGTGGTGAAAAACTTAAAAGGAACACCATGCATCAAGAGGTTCATTCTTAAAAGATTATAAGTGCTTCCGTTAAGCTCATTGGCATAGTAATGACCGACTTCTTTAGTGGCGACAGCGTTTCTAACCTGAAGCAATAAAGAACCAGACCCTGCACAAGGGTCATATACATCCTTGACTCTTTGAAGTCCTGAAGTAGCAAGTCTAGCCAAAAGCTTTGAGGCACAAGTGGGAGTGAAGAATTCCCCACCCTTCTTGCCTGCATCAGAAGCAAAGTTTCCAATCAGAATCATATATGCAGTTCCCAGGACATCAAACCCATCATCTTCGAAGCCAAAGGAAATATCATTGATGTGAGACATAATCTTTGACATCAAAGCAGTTCTAGTCTTGACGTCAGGACCCAAGTCTTTATCTTCAAGGTTCATATCATCAAAAAGCTTATCATAAGCAAACTCTGACTCATGCCCGATTGTGGACTCAGTAAGTTTAGAAATAGCTTTCTGAAGGTGGTCGATACTGAAAGTTTTGCCTCCGACATTATTGATCTCATCAATCAAGGATCCGAACAAGTAATCAGGTTCAATGACATAGCCTAGAGTGTCTAAAGACCATTTTTTGACAGTCTCCGACATTGAAGAGTCACTCATAGCCTGCTTGTAGGTTAGGTTATCATCCTTAAGCAAATCCTTAGCATAGACTTCTGTTCTTTCGGAAAGATAGCGATAGAAGATTATTCCAAGGATATAGTCCTTGAACTTCATGGCATCCATATTTCCTCTCATATCGTTAGCAATAGCCCAAAGCTTTGCGGCTAGTTCCTGTGACTTAAGCGATTCGTCTTTTTTTACTGCTTGTTCCATGATTATTCATCCTCCCCTGTGTATTTGTCTTTCATGTCTTCTGCAAATCCCATTATGCCTTCAGTTACGGAAGTTTGGCGTAAAATTCCTTTGATACCATCAGCTTCAAGCTTCTTTCTTACAATCTCATTGGTAAGTGTCCTTGGATCAGCGAAGTACTGGCTGATTAGCTGTTCAGTCAAAAGTCGAGAAATGCCTGTTTTATCAGAGAAAGAAGAAATATCTTTTTCAATTGAATCTTTTTCGAATTCTCCGTAAGCCTGCATAATGTCTTCTTCAGGTTTCAGTTGGAAGAACCTTGTCATAATGAATTCCTTCATAAGTTCTTTCTTGGACCTCAGTTTTGCATTGTCAGATCTTTCGAGTTCTCTCAAAATCAAGTCAGCATCCTTAGTCATCTTTTCAGTATCGCTTCTATCAACATCTCTTAAAAGATTAAGAATATATACGACATTGATCCTGTCAGTCCTAATTAACTCGATATTAAAGTCAAGGTCAGCGTATATTGTTTCTTCGCCTTCCTTAGCTTTTTGTTTCTGCTGGTCATAATAATATAGATACCAAGATTTATAGTCGGCGTATTCTTGTTCAGTAATGTCAGAGTTGATGTCCAGCTGATCAAACTTCCCGAAGGTTTTCAGTGTGGCTAAAGTTTGGGATAGTTTTCTAAACGCAATGATGAATTTCCTGATATCATCCTCGCTTTGAAGATGACCGATATCGTCAGGTGTAGGAGCAACTGATTTAACCGTTCCGGCTTCATTATGGAACTGAGCAACATAATACTCATAGCTTTCGAGAAGATAGTCGCTTGCATTGCCATCTCCAGAATAAAGCCTAAGCGCTTCATCCTGCCACTTCTTGATATTTCTATAGGTAATAATCTGTCCGTACTGTTTTGTAACCCTGTCAACTCTATTAGTACGGCTATAAGCCTGGACTAATGAATGCCAGACCAGATTCTTATCAAGAATCAAAGTATTCGTAGGCTTTGAGTCGAATCCTGTCAAAAACATGTCAACAACAAGAAGCAAGTCAATCTGCGGCAGATTCTTTTGCTTCATTCTCTTCATGATGTCTTTTCTATAGCCGTCAAAAGACTCGACTGAGAAAGCA
>JBAXZU010000173.1:0-2833 GCA_041670225.1 Bacilli bacterium
GTTTGAAAAAATACAGAAGGAAGAAAAGAAAAAGGCAGAAGAGCATCCCGAAGAAGATATTAAATTTACAGAGTTAGAGGATTTATTCAAGGCAACATTTTCTCAGACAATTCTTGTGGATTCCAAGAGCATCGGCAAGAAAGATGAAGAAAAGGGAACTATGGCTCTTGATGCATATGTAATTGATTATGTTGGAAAACCTAAAGTTGATGGTAAGAAAATTGAAGTGAAAAAGAGTGTGGTATTTCCGATAGCTTTTGAGATAGCTATCAATGAAGAGAATCCTGAAATAACAGCTAAGATGCTACAAAAGTTTTTTAAACCCAAAAAGAAAAATACTCTAAATGAAATTATGGTAACCGGGAATCTTATTGAGGGCGCATCTATTGTGAATATTACAGAAGATGATATTCCAGATGACATTAAAGAACTTATTGCAATGGGAATTTATTCTGAAGAAGAGGTTGAGAAAAAGAGTGCTGTTGGAAACAACAATCGTGAAAAAAGAATGGTTGTTATAAAACCTGATATTAAATTTGTTGGAAAAGATGATGAAAGAAAGCTCACGGTTGCATTTGAAGAATCTAAATATGAAGATTCCGACCTTTTATTTTATGAGCAGGCACTTGAAGAGGCTGGATACAAAAAAACTGATGAAGAAGATAATGATGTCGAGTCTGAAGAAATTTCAGAAGATGATGATCTGTTAAACATGCTACAGAATATGTAGTGGAAACATGTTATTCGAGACCTGGGCTTGTTTGTAGATGCAGGCAAGCCATTAAAATAAATTTAGGAGGATATATATTGTCATTCAGAGAAGCTAGAGAAGCAAAAATTGGTGGTAAATTTTTAAGTTATGGTGCGTCAGGTAGTGGTAAATCAACATTCCAGTTAACATTTCCAGAGGTGGCTTGTGTTGATAGCGAGACTGGTATAGCACACTACGAGGGCAAAGAGATTGAATTAAATAACGGTAATACATATAACAATTTAAAAATCGTTGATAACACATCAGATCTGGACGAGTTAGAAGATGATCTGGACGATTTCTTGAGTGGTGAATATGATGGCAAAATTAAAACACTGTCTATTGACTCTGAGACAAAGTTCTATGCAACGATGCAAATTGCAGCAAGTGAAGTTGAAGAACGTAGAGCTAGGAGAAAAGGCGGAGATGTTGATGATGCCAGTATTTCAACAAAACAATGGGGAAGAATAAAAATTATCAATATGAAACTGCAACAGGCGAAAATCGATCTATCCACAAAAGGCATTCATATTGTTTCTATTTCTCAAGAGGCAGAAATTAAGGATGACGATGGCAAAAAAGTAATTGGGTACAAACCTGATATGCATAAGTCTGTAAAATTTGATTACGATACAATTCTTAGACATTATACAAAAAAGGACAATAAGACTGGTGAGATTGGGTTTTTCGCTGAAGTTATCAAAGACAGAACAAACGTAACAAAGGTTGGACAGATTATTGAAAATCCGTGTTATGACATTTGGAAAGATTATTATGATGCTATGAACAAACTTGAAACCAACCAAACATCATATAAGAAAGACCTTACTACTTCAACTGAATCTTTAGTAGATAAAGCTGATAAATCAGAGGAACTGGCTGCCGAATTTAAGAGCGTCTTAAAGTCGCTTAAGGATAATAAGGACGCTTTACTAAAAGTAAATAAGTTACTCAAAGAGAAATCAATTAACTTAAAACAGTTAGAAATGCAGTCTCCTGATGTGTTGACTGAAATGATTGACTTTGCAAAGTTACAATTGTCTTAATGAAAATACCCTGATAGGTTTGTACCTATTGGGGTGTATTACGAAAGGTGTTGATATTTATTCCAAAAGTAAATAAAGGCAAAGAAACTTCATCATGGGACGAATTATGCGAATATGTAAAAAAAGAGATTTTGGAATATGACGATAATATGAAATTCCCTCGGTATCTTGCATTAAAATTACAGGGACTTAAAAAGGGAGAACACATCGCTAACAATTACCAAAAACCCATAGCACATTACGATGATTATACACTTCTTTACGCATTTAAATTATGCAAGAAAAAAATCGTTACATATTTGCACAATAATGAAAAGAAAATAAATGATGAACAACATAAAATAAATCTCATTATTAAAATGGTCGAACCTGAAATTAATGATGTATATTTACGTTTGCAACGGGCAGAAAAAACGAAATTACGAGTTAAGAATATTGTCTTTGATAATCAGTCAAATGAAAACGCTGGTTATGTTAAGAGGACAAAAGAAGTTAATGATGAAATGAAAAAGTTATTTTAAAGGGGGTGTGATTTGTTGGCTGACAAAAGTGGAAACAAAAAGTTATCTCCTTATCAGGAAGAGGTACTTAGGTGTGCTAAAGAAGTTAAAGAATATAAGGTAATAGCAGAAGCTAATATTGTTGCCATATTATTCAAGCAACCAGAGCTGATTTATGATTATCAGTTACAACTAGAAGATTTTACAGAAAATACATGGCGTGTATATTGGCAAATCGCAAACGATATTATCCTTGTTGAAAAAAAATCTGTTCTTGATGACATGACTGTTGGATTATATCTCGAAAAACATCCCAAGCTAAAAAAGAAATATGAAGACTATGGTGGATACGAGACTATTGATAAGGCAAAAGAGTATGTAAATACAGATAATATTTCGGGGTATATTCATGAGTTATATAAATGGAAAACAGTTATAGAAATGATAAAGCATGGTTTTCCGGTTCAGAATCGAATTAAAGATTTTTGTGATATATCACTGGATGATATGTACGAAGAATATGAAGCAATGTTAAA
>JBAXZU010000174.1:0-2831 GCA_041670225.1 Bacilli bacterium
AAGCTGACAGCCTGACGGTTGACAACCGGCATAGTTCCTGGAAAAGCTAAATCCAAAGGAACAATTTGGGTATTAGGAGACTGGCCAAAAGTATTTGGAGCCTTTGAGAACATTTTCGACTGAGTCTTCAGCTGAACATGAATTTCAACACCGATTGTTGGTACAAGTTCCATCTTAGCAATCCTCCTTAGTCAGATCTTTCAGGCCAGTGATTTCTTCAATGGCTTTACCTAAACCAAATACATATCCATCTTCAAATACTCTTCCAGTGATATTGATTCCAATCGGCATTCCCTGGCTGTAACACATTGGCAGAGTCAGTGAGGGATTTCCCCCAAAGTTGCCTAAAGTAAGAACATTATCCAGGAAATCAGGCTTCATCGACCAAGCAGTTGAAAGTTCATTGATTTTCTTAGGGGCGGCATAACTTGCCGGAACAACAAGATAATCAATATTATCAAAGAACTTGTTCAGTTCATTGACAATAAGTCTTCTGGCCTTTTGGGCACGGGTAAACATCTCATCCTGATTAGCAGCCAAAAGTGAGAAGCTTCCGATAACGAATCTTCGCTTAATAAGGTCAGTAAATCCCTTAGAACGGCAGTCAACCATATAGTCCTGCCAAGTCTTAGGATTTCCGTTAGCCTTAGGACCAAAACGGACACCATCAAGATTGGCATTATTGGAAGTAGCTTCAGCGCAGCTGATAAGCATATAGGTCGGATAAAGAGCATCAAGTAATTCAGTTGGATAATCATAGGCAATAACCTGATAGCCTTCTTCTTCTAATTTCTTCAATAAAGAAACATAGGAATTCTTGATTTCCTCATCAGTGATTCCGTCCATAACGGCTTTAAAATAACCGATTTTCTTTAAGGTCTTATTTTCAAGAATATAATTCTGATATTTTTCCTTCTTACGGAAGCTAGTTGACATATCGTTAGAATCATGTCCAGCCAGAGCCGAAAGAATATAAGAGGCATCAGTGACATTTCTGGTAAAATATCCAACTGCATCAAGAGAACAGGCAAAAGGGAAAAGTCCGTAACGGGAAATTCTTCCCCAGGTAGCTTTGAAGCCAACCAAATTTCCGTTGGAGGCCGGCTTTCTGACTGAATCTCCGGTATCACTTCCTAAAGCAAAGGGAGTGATTCCCTGAGCTAAGGCAGCAGCTGATCCACAAGAGGAACCGCCAATGATTCTTTCACAATCGTAAGGATTGGTGGTATTACCCTTATGTCCGGTAGTTCCGGTTCCGCCCATAGCCAGCTCATCCATAGTGGTTTTAGCAACCAAAATCATACCCTGACTTTTAAGCTTAGAAATAACAGCGGCATCATACAGCGGGACATAGCCTTCTAAGATGCGACTGGAAGCAGTAGTCTCAATACCTTTAGTTGAAAAATTATCCTTGGCAAGGAACGGTATTCCTTTCAGATATTCATCTTCACCGACAGTCTTGATTTTCTTAGCTTCCTTGATGGCACTTTCAAAGCAGGTTGCCTCAAAAGAATTACATTTATCAGCCTTAATAGCTTCAATTGCTTCATTGACCAAATCAAGGGCAGTGATTTTCCCTTGAACTAAAAGGGAATGCATTTCACCGATAGACTTATTGATATATTTAATCATTATCGTTACCTACAACTTTCGGGAGCTTGACCTGGGAGCCAAGCTTAGTATTTGAGTTTTTGAGGGCATCCTTTGTTGCTAAGGGTTTGACCGGTTTGTCTTCCCGGAGAAGCTTTTGATGCTCACGGTAAGGGAAGGTCATTGGATCTGCCTCATCAACTCCTTTGATTGACTTAAGGAAATCAATCTGAGCCAAAACTGTGTCGAATTCTGAGTAAATAACCTCATCCTGACCCTCAGATAATGAGAACATCAGATTCTTTGCACAGACATTGATGACGTCTTTTGTAACTTTTATCATGTTTCTACCTCTATTTTGAATTAATGAGACAATTTATAATTATATAACTAATTATTCGAAAAAAAACTATTTCTGTTGGTTTTCTGCTTCAATAAGCAAAGGAAGGATGGTTTCCTCATCATAAACCGTCACTCCCAGCTTAGTAGCTTTGGTTAGTTTACTTCCTGCTTCAAGACCAGCCAGAACAAAATCAGTATTCTTGGAAACTGAACCACTGGATATTCCGCCTAAAGCCTCAATTCTTTTAGTCATGATATCACGACTGACAGAAAGGGTTCCGGTCAGAACAAATTTCTTGCCTTTGAAGTAGTTTTCACTAGCCTCTTTCAGAGGATTAAGAAGGAGGAAATTGACTCCAGCCTCTCGAAGACGACAAACCACTTCCTGATTGTGGCTATCAGCAAAATAAGCAAGTATTTTTTCAGCAGTAATCATACCGACATCCTGAAGGGAAGACAGCTCTTCCAAAGTAGTTGCCATCAGTTTATCAAGACTCTGATAATGATTTGCTAAGACAATGGCTGTCTTCTTCCCCACAAGCGGAATTGCCAAAGCGGAAATCAATTTGTAAAGATCATTTTTCTTAGAATCTTCAATGCGGTCAAAAAGACTGTCACAGGTTTTTTTACCAATTCCATCCATCATCATTAAGTCTTCTTCGTGGTCCTTAAGTCCATAGAAATCGTAGATTTCCCGAACCAGGCCTTCATTGAATAGTGACTCAACAATCTTCTCACCTAAGCCATCGATATCCATTCCCTGATCAGACCCGAAGAAAATCAAGGAGTTGATTTTTCGAGATTGGCAATCATCATTGACACAATAGGTCTGTCCCTGAATTTTCTTCAGAGGCTGTCCGCAATAGGGACAATCAGTAGGAAAAGAATAAGGATGTGAA
>JBAXZU010000175.1:0-2816 GCA_041670225.1 Bacilli bacterium
TCAAAAGTTCTGGTAATGATAGAAAGCAAAGCAGTTCCTGAGAATAAACAGAAGAAAGGAAAGAAAGATCGCAAGTCAGGTCATATAAAAATGAAGGTTGTTCCTGATGTGAAAGCTTCTACCTGACGATAGCGCTGTATCGGTACCATGTGTAGCACTGTAATCGGTACCATGCTATCACAGCAAACGGTACCGCTTGTATCGGTGCAAACAGTACCAGATTTTTCTGTTCTGCGTTATTAGTTGCAAATATAATTATTTTTTCTTTCTCCGACGCATGGATTCACCTTGCTTATGTAAACCTTTCCATAAGCAAGGTTATGCAGACAATATGATTATGTAAACTTCTAACCGACTAATCCGGATAGGCCATTATAAAAAACGATCTATATAATCTACACTTTCCATAATTACTTTTCATAATTTTGCAGTGATATATCCTATATTATTAACATAAACATCAAAATTATGAAAATCCAAAAAGTAATCGAAAAAACCAATCAGTTGCTGAAGGACTCCCGTTATTCCGAATCCCGCATCCACATGTACAATTGGCTGTGGAAGAAAGGGATTCTTAAATATATGGAAACCAGAGGCTTGATTGAGTTCGACGATCAAACAGGCAGAGATTGCATGCTTGCTTTCCATGACAACAATTCGATGACACTCCATCACCGCGATTTATTCAAAAGTGTCGATGTCCTGATCAATGTACTTTTGAATGGCACCCTTGGAGGTAGAATGCACATACCGGTGCAATATCCCTTAAGAGGCAGTATCGGAGCTGCAGCTGAAAGCTATTTTGTCTATCAAAAGAATCATGGATTGAAGGACAAGACAATACGTTGCAAAAGGAGAAGGCTCAGCGACTTTATAGAGTTCCTTTATGAGTATGGTACACACCAGCTGCCTGATATTGACACCAGGTGTCTCGCTGCTTTTTTTGAGAACCGGAAGTATCGCCATAGAGATTATTTTACTGCCGTGCGTGCATTCATAAAGTACCTCTACAAAAAGGGCATAATCGAAAAAGACAGTTCTTATGCCTTGTATTCTATCGGAAAAGATATAATGCATGTCAAAGTTCCGTCATTTTACAACGAAGATGAGATACGGCAACTTGAGAAATCTATATCACCGACCAGCAATGTCGGCAAGGCAACCAAATATGTGGATGAAGTGCAGGCTTTCATCATAAAGCATCAGTTGGAAAGTCGTGTCCGGTTCATGCATAATATTCCTAATGAAGACTTGCCTGCTATTTATCAATTGGCTTCAGTCTTCGTTTACCCGTCGCGTTATGAGGGCTTTGGCCTTCCCGTCATAGAGGGCATCCAGAGTGGCCTGCCTGTCGTGGCTTGTACCGGGTCGTGCCTGGAAGAGGCTGGAGGTCCGGATAATCTCTATGTAGCTCCTGATGATGATGAAGGTATGGCAAATGGGATTGCCTTGTTTTTAGGTGATGCTTCATTCCGCCAGCAGAGTATAGGCCGTAGCATGAGCTATGTGAAACGCTTTGAAAATCAGGATTTAGCTCACCAGATGCTGCAGGAATATCAAAAACTAATTTGAGTCTTAAAAATATATAAGGGTAAAAAAATCTTTCATGTATACTATCCTCTGGACGGCTTCTTCCGCAATGAGGGATACCTATTACATGAAAGCAATTCTTTTATTTGGGCTGAACGGTAAATTCTCCGTTTATCGTATCCGGTTTGTCAATAAAGTAAGCATATAAGGCAAAAACAAGGATTGCAATAGCTATCAGGACAAATAGGCGGGAGGACCATTTGTTGATCTTTTCTTGCCTGGCATGTCGTCTTTCATCTTTATGAAATTCTTCTCGTGCATCTTCAGGTTCCGAAGATTTAATTCTTGATTTTAACTTCATGATTCGTATATAAGTATTTCTGTTGTTTTCTGCAGTGGGATTCTACAGATATTGATCTATACCTTTGGGGGCTCTTATTATGCCGAGGGCGTTGTTTGAGTCAAATATTTTCTGATTGGCACTCATATCCCTCTTTGAGTTGGCAGCGGGATGTTCTAAATGGTATTCAATAGCCTTGAACTTGACCAGTCGTTTCTTAATGCCAAGTCGTCGAAGACGCGCCGGCAGATCAATATCCTCGAATCCGTAGCCGATGATCCTTTCATCATAGCCATTAACGGAAAAAACATCTTTCTTCCAAAAAGCCATGTTACATCCTCGTTCTTTCTTGTTTTTTTTGTAATTATGAAAAAGAATAGTGAGTAAGGGGCAACGGAAAACATTAAATTTGCGACGTACTCCTTTTGTGAAGAAAGAGAAATGATAATCTTTTTCCCTTAACAGTTTGTTTGTCAATTTTTGGGATAATTTACCTCTGCTGCCATGTATATAATATCCTTCATGGGCTTCAGAGATATGGTCAGCAATGAAATGTTTTTCTAAGATAATATCACCGTCAATTTGTATGATATAGTTACCTTCGCAGTCAGCAAAGGCTTTATTCATAATTGCTGTTTTTTGAAAACCTTTATCTTCTTGCCATACATGTTTAAGCTGGAATGGCAAATGTGGTTTGATTTGACTCAGCATTTCTGCTGTATCCTTCCGGGATCCATCGTCAGCGACGACTACTTCATAAGGTAATGTTGTCTGTCTGGAAACGCTTATCAAACTTAAATATAAGGCTTCCTTCCAGTTATAAGTTGAAATGACGAGGCTGACTTTTATCATCTATATTGTATTTTATGAGGAATGATTTTTCTAAATTCTGTTTTCTAAAAATGAGTAGTGTCGGTATTCATGTAGTTTTTTCTTGGTGAAAAAA
>JBAXZU010000176.1:0-2782 GCA_041670225.1 Bacilli bacterium
AAAACCACCTTCATCGCCGACACCAGTTTCATAGCCCTTAGCCTTAACGACCTTCTGAAGGGCGTGGAAAACTTCAACACCAGCTCTGAGAGCTTCGTGGAAAGTATCAAAACCAGCAGGAATAACAAAGAATTCCTGGAAGTCAACGCTGGACTGAGCGTGCTTTCCGCCGTTGATGACGTTCATGCAAGGAGTGGGAAGAACCTTAGCATTGACACCACCGATATATCTATAAAGAGGCATATTCAAAGAAGCAGCTGCAGCCTTAGCAGTAGCAAGGGAAACACCAAGAATAGCGTTAGCACCTAAATTCTTCTTGAAGGGAGTGCCATCAAGCTTAAGCATAGTTTCATCGACAAGAACCTGATCAGTGGCTTCTAAGCCAATGACTTTGTCAGCAATGATTTCGTTGACATTCTTAACAGCCTTGAGAACTCCAAGACCATTGAATCTGGACTTGTCACCATCTCTAAGCTCTAAAGCTTCATTTTCGCCAGTGGAAGCACCACTAGGAACCATAGCGATAGCTTTGGTGCCATCTTCAAGATGTACTTCAACTTCGATAGTAGGGTTGCCACGTGAGTCAAGAACTTCGCGACCGTGAACGTAATTAATTTTTGCCATTTAGATAAATCTCCTTTTAATGACCATTAAATATTATACCCAAAAACGCTATAAGAGTTAAGAAAAAATATAGTATTAATATATATTTTTATTTATTATGCTGTTTTATTGACATTTTTTGCTGATATTCAATGAAATAAGCATAATAACGAGCAAAAGTAATATATAGAAAAAATAACACTGTCAAATTAAGGATTTCAGATAGATAATTCATCTAAGATTCAAATTCTATGCCATTTAAAAATTTTTAACATAAAACCTTTATCACATATGACAAATCGGTTATTTGTTTTTTAGTCTAAAGTGTAGCTTTCAATTCTAATATCTGATCACGTAATTCAGCAGCTCTTTCAAAATCAAGATCCTTAGCTGACTGATTCATTTCCTTAGTCAGCTGTGAAATACGGAACTGAGTCTCTTTCTTAGTCAGCTTTGAAGAATCATCCTTGTGCTTGATATTAGCTTTATCATCAACCATATGAATCGGAGGCTGGATAGGTTTAATGATTGTCTGAGGAGTGATTCCGTGGACTTTATTGTATTCCATCTGAATCTCTCGTCTCCGTTTGGTTTCCTCAATTGTTTTCTGCATGGCATCAGAAATCGAATCACAATACATGATGACTAATCCCTGAGAGTTTCTGGCAGCACGTCCGGCAATCTGAGTCAGTGATCGATTGCTTCTTAAGAAACCTTGTCTATCAGCATCAAGAATCGTAATCAAAGAGACTTCCGGAATATCCAATCCTTCTCTTAAAAGATTGATTCCGACCAGTACCTGATAGATACCTTTTCTCAGTTTATAGATAATTTCTGTTCGCTGAAGAGTAAGGATTTCATGCTGTAGATAGGCTACCTTAAAATCGTTGCTCTTTAAAAAGTCGGTAAGATTTATGGCATCCTTAACAGTCAGGGTAACAACCAATACTCTTTCGTTCTTCTCAACTCGGGTTTTGATTTCCTTCATCAGATCAAAAATAGGATTGTTGGTGTTATATCTGACTTCAATGACCGGATCCAAAAGTCCGGTTGGTCTGATAATCTGTTCAATAGGTGCCTTTCCGCATTTTTCAAGTTCGTAATCACCAGGAGTAGCACTGGTACAAATGACATTGTTGATTCTTTTTTCGAATTCATCAAACTTCAAAGGACGGTTATCTAAAGCACTGGGAAGACGAAATCCGTAATCCACTAAAACATTCTTACGGCTTCTGTCACCGTTGAACATGCCGCCAACCTGAGGAATGGTAACATGACTTTCATCAATGAACAAAAGAAAATCCTTCGGAAAATAGTCAAGCAAAGTATAAGGAGTTTCTCCTTCTTTTCGGCCGTCAAAATGACGGGCGTAGTTTTCAATACCGGAACACATGCCAAACTCCGCTAAGGAATCCAGATCATGTTCGGTTCTCATTTTCAGTCTTTCACTCTCAAGAAGCTTTCCGCTCTCATCAAAATACTTGAGTCTTTCCAAAAGTTCGGAATGAATAGTCTTACAAGCCTGCTGGATTCTTTTGATGGATGAAGCATGCTCATGAGCTGGGAAAACAGGAAAATAGTCTACCGTATGAAGGACTTCGCCAGTAGTAGGATTAATCTGATCAATCTCCGATATCTCATCAAAATCAGAATAGATTCTCAGAAAATATTCTTCTCCGCTAGGAGGATAGATTTCCAGTACTTCACCGCGGTTCCTAAAGGTTCCTGGTTTAAGATCAATATCATTTCTCTTATACTGAGCAATGACAAGTTTCTTACAGATGCCATTGGAATCAAATGGTTCTCCGACATGAATAGTGAAAGCCAAATCACGATATTCATTAGGATCACTAAGGCCGTAGATAGCAGCCACCGAGCAGACAACAATGGTGTCTTTTCTTTCTAATAAGGAGTTAACAGCACTAGCACGCATCATTTCGATTTCATCATTCATCACTACCTGCTTATCAATATAAGTATCAGTTTTAGGAATATAGGCTTCAGGCTGATAGAAATCAAAGTTTGAAATAAAATATTCGACTCGGTTTTCAGGAAAAAGCTCTTTGAATTCGCCGTAAAGCTGAGCAGCCAGAGTCTTATTATGAACCAAAACCATGGTTGTTCTTTGGCTGGCAGCAATAATATTAGCCATAGTAAAAGTCTTACCGGTTCCGGTTGC
>JBAXZU010000177.1:0-2778 GCA_041670225.1 Bacilli bacterium
AAAAAAGCTGATGCCTCCCTAAAGGCTTTTGAAATAGCCACTCTATAGGGTGGCATAGTCATTATACGGCTATGGTTCAAGACCCGTCTAAATTCTTCCCTCGTGTGCAAATAGGAACTTTTTTTAATCAAGTTGCTGACGGTTAGATAGAATTAATGAATCAGCCTTAGAAAAATGTTTCATGATTTCTAGATTCATCAATAAAAAATGCATTGTTTTTCATATCAAAAAACGGTGACCTATGTTTCAAAGCCACCGTTAGGCTTTTCATCTAAAAGCCAACATTTTCTAAACCACGGGTTTTTCTTTCTTCTTTCTCAGCTTAACTAAACGGAATACCCAGTATCCACAGCCAAGCACTACTAAAGCATCGCTGGCATAAAGAATTATCTTCCACCAAGCAAAGACAGGTGTGGATTGTGTCAAACCTAATTCTACTGTCACTTCGTCTTTAGAATGATCATAGTTTTTAGCGAAAGCATAAGTGTTGCAGAAAGTATAGAGAACATTCTTGGTAGCAGTTCTAGCACAATTCATGGAGATGACATCAGTCTGTGAAAGAGGAGCTCCATTTTGATCAACAGGATTAAGCCAAGTATCATTTCCAGCCCTAACTCCACGTGTCGGATTCATAACGCCATTGCCAGAACACCAGTCAGTAACAATGCTACCTCTGAATCCCCATTCGTTTCTAAGAATAGTAGTAAGAAGTGGATAACTAGCACCCGACCAAGTAGCACCAACTTCATTGAATGATGACATAATGGTATTGGCACCACCATCTTTGACAGCGATTTCAAAAGGTTTCAAATAGATTTCACGAAGATTTTGCTCTGTCAGCCAAATATGAACATTTTGAGGATTGTCACCAAGTTCGCTTAAAGCAAAGTGCTTAACAAAACAATGCAAGCCATTTGCTTTAGCACCTAGGACTACTTTAGCTGCCATATAACCATTAAGAATTGGATCTTCGGAATAAGTCTCAGCATTTCTTCCATTGTAGTTGCTGCGATGCATATTGACAGTAGGGGCATACCAGCCTTGCAGACCAGTTGCCTTACCTTCGCTTGCCATTGAAACACCCATACGATAAGCTAAGTCTTTGCTCCAAGTCTGACCAATAACAGTCTCCGAAGGATAGGAAGTCCAATCGCCAGGATGATCTGGTGACATCGTATGAGAGTTGAATCCGGCAGGACCATCAAAATCTTTGACTAGGGGCTTTCCGACTGATTCCAAGGCTGGAGTCTTATAGCCACTGTTTTCAACTATTTTAGTCATATCAGTAGCTGACAATTGATTTAGAAGAGTATCCCAAGTTTCATCATTGTAATTCAGACCAAGTTTTTGAATCAATTCATCATTGTATTTCAAACTAGCACCAGTAGATCCCTCTAAGTCAGCTTGAGAAGCAAAGGAGCCATCTTCTTTAGTGACTAATCTTAATGATGATTCCTGACTATAGGTCGGGAACTGAGTAATATCGGAATATGGTTCATCATAAGAAGTACTCATGGCTTTGTTAATGGCAGCTGTATCAGTTGGATTTTGACTCGCAGTTGTTGGAAAAGTTCCTGCAAAATCAGTTCTTGAGAGATACGTTTTATTAGCACCAACATTGCTTCCATCCAAAGCAATACCTAAATAGGCATTGTCTCCCGTAAACTGATTCTTAATCAAAGTTCTAGTCTTTGGATCACGTTTGAAGACAATTGTAGAAGGAACATTGTAATTGAAGACAGCGTTAGAGCAATTTCTAGTATCAGAAGCAGCTGAATGAACATCGCTTTTAATCTGAATCTTGTAATTTCCTGGATCTAACTCATAGCTTGTCTTACCATTACCATTTTTGTCATAGCAATCATAGGAGGCCAATTCATAGGCGGAAAAATTAAGAGTCAATCCTTTTTGAGTTTTGCCAGGCTCTAATTCTTCGGTCTTAGCAAAATCCAAAAGCTGAATCGATGACTTTTCAATGCCACCTTTAATGTAAGGAGCTGATCCATACAGCTGAATTACATCTTTTCCTTTGACAGTACCCGTATTAGTAACATCCACTGTCATCGTAACTTCACTCTTAGCAGTTAATGCATCTCCGTCAGTCAAACTAACTCCGGTCACATTCCATTCAAAAGATGTATAGCTTAATCCATAGCCAAAAGGAAATTGAACGACTCCATCGTATCCTTTGCCATACTCATTATTAACAGTCTTAAAGTACCCTTCTTCATCAGCGGTCTCATACCAGCGATAGCCAAAATAGATATCCTCCGTATACTGCTGATTGTTGTTCGTTTTGTACTTGTTGGCAAAAGTAGGATCCTTCTTTTGATCATAGACATAAGTATCAGTAAGATGACCAGAAGGTGTGACTTCACCAGTTAAGATTCTTCCAATAGCGGCTGCACCTGATTGACCAGTAATACCAACATTCAAGCAAGCCCCGATTTTTTCATCTTTTAAGAAGTCGCATTGCATAGCATTGCAGGTGTTCAAGATGACAATGACTTTTTCAAAGTTATTTTCAACCATTCCAAGCATACTCTTTTCACGGTCGGAAATTTGATAATAGGTCTTCGTAGTATCTTTTTCATCTGAGCCATAATAAAGCTGATAGTCAGGAACTTCTCCGCCATTTTCACGATTGAAACGATTTAGAACAACAATAGCAGTAGAGGAAAACTCTTTACAGGAATTAATTAAAGTATCAGTATAGACGCTTTGATCAGGTTCCATGATTCTGCTAGGGCGATTGTCTTTCCCAAATGTAGTATTGCA
>JBAXZU010000178.1:0-2775 GCA_041670225.1 Bacilli bacterium
GATGATACAGCCGTCTTTTTTTCGATCCTCGGGGATTAGGCCTATACCGTTTCGTATTGCATCTGAGGGATTTTTGATGCTTACTTTCTTTCCCTTGATGAAGACCTGTCCCGAGGAAATTTTCTTTGAACCGCATATCATTTCTGCTAGTTCAGTTCTTCCTGACCCCACAAGACCGCCTATACCTAAGATTTCTCCTTTATGTAGAGATAAGGAAATCGATGAATCGGAATTGCCAGTAACTCTGTCCAACTCTAAAACTACCTGGGGAAGAGGCTTTGTTAATCTGGGAGGAAAATTCGAACCGAGTTTTCTTCCGACCATCAGGGAAATAAGTTCTTCCTTATCAGTGTCTTCAGTATTAATGGTCTTTATGAAGTGGCCATCTCTCAAGACACTTATTCGATCAGAGATTTCAAATACTTCCGCTAAACGATGAGAAATATAGATGATAGTGACTCCTTCTTTTTTTAGCTTTCTGATAATTCTAAAGAGCAGTTCAACCTCTGTACTGACAAGAGGGGCTGTCGGCTCATCCATAATCATGATTCGACATTCCGAGGATATCGCTTTGGCAACCTCGACTAACTGCTGATTGGCAGGTGATAGGCTTCCAACAGGAACAGCGGGATTCAGATTGAAACCATATTTATCGAATATCTTCTGAGCTAAGAAGCAGAGCTTTTTTTTGCTGAATAGCTTTGATTGAGAAGTTCCAAGGAAGATATTTTCTGCAACTGACATGGGAAGAACAAGATTGGTATCTTGATAAATAATTGAAATTCCATATTGTTTTGATAAAACAGGTGTCATTTTATCAAAAGAGTGGCCATCGATTATTATTCTTCCTGATGTGGGAGTGATAGCACCGGAAATAGTCTTGATCAGAGTGGATTTTCCCGCTCCGTTTTCGCCCATCAGAGCATGGATTTCTCCTTGCTCAAATCCTAAGGAAACTTGGTCTAGGGCCAGGGCTCCCGGGTAGACTTTCGTTATATCTTTTAATTCAAGAATCATATTTGAACTTCTCTACTTGTTCTGCCAAAGAATTGTTGTATCGTTCTCGGATGGATTTTTAACACAGGAAAGAGGATCAAAGTCAGTGACTGGTGAATTGAAAGGTACGTCCAGCTGCTTTACTGCCAAAGTATCGGGTATATCATCCTGAGCCTTTGAAGTGAACCAGACTCCCAATGCTTCGGCATTGACTTTCTGGTAATCAGTGTCTTCTTTTCCCTCATATACTTTCTTGGATAAGGAAGCTAAAGACTTGGCAGCATCGGAACCGCCGAAGGAAACTGCTCCTCTGAAGACAGATTCAGCACCGGTTTTTGTTTCTCCCATGTATTGGAAAGATTTTCCGACACCGCTTTCCAGGGAACCTAAAATATAGTTAGGCTCTGAACCTTGGACACCGCCAGCAAAAATTCCATAATCTTTGTAGTTTGAAGGATAAGTGTTTTTTAGATAGGTGGACATCTGAGCGGAGAATCCTGACATGTAGCAGAGAATCACTTTGGCTTTCGGGAAGTTATTGGTGATTTCTGCCATATAGTCTAAACCGCTGGAGATATTGACTGACTGAGTATGATAATGGAAATGACCTTCAAGACTGGCTTGGGGAAGATAACATGGATTGGTGATTTTATGGCTGTCGTCGACAACAGCTCCGGCTTCGTTTATATAGTCTCCATCATAATTTTTAAGATAGGGTTCCTGAATCATCTTCATTCCCGAAGAACGTTTTCTGCCATCATCATTGTCTTCGTTATAACAGACTACGACATCGTAATCCTGACCTGCCAAGGCTTTTTCGGCCCAGTGTTTTGCCAATAAGGCAATATTTGATCCTAAAAGGAATTCGTCTGAGATAGTAACGGCATCATAATATTGGTCATCGCCTTCTTTGTTGGCACCGGAAACTACTACTTTTATGCCGGCATCTCTGGCTGCCTTCAACTCAGTAGTTATGGATTCAATCTGAACCGGAGTGACAACAATCATCTTAGCTCCCATGTTGATGAAACCATTGATCTGTGACTTCTGGGAAGCGACATTGTTGTCAGCTGACTGAATGTCGACTCTCTTATCACTGAAGGTACTTTGGATGGCTTCTCCGATTTTGGTGTTGAGGGTGTTACTGGAAGTAGCAAGACAAACGCCGATTTCGACACTTCCAGAATCCGAACCACAGCTACAGAGACCACTTATCAGCAACACTGACAATAATGCTAAGCCAGACCTTTTCATTTGGATTAATCCTCCTATCAGACTTTTTCTTAACTTAATTCTATAAAAGCCTTGATAGCGGTTTCAATTCAAAGTAGAATGCTATTGTTTCCAATCTGGAATAAATAGAAGGTGATAAAAATGGAACTTAGGTATCTTAAGGAGTTTGTGGTCTTGGCTGATGAAGGAAACTATCTTAAAGCGAGTGAGGACTTGTTTATCTCGCAGTCTTCCCTTTCAAAGCACATAAAATCCTTAGAAGAAGAAATGAATGTTCTTCTTTTTGATCGAACAACCCGAGTCGTCAAATTGACTTTGGAAGGCGAAGAGTTTTTAGGATATGCACGAAGAATTGTCCTCGAAGATCAAAATGCCAAAGTTGCCATCCGAAATTGTCTGGAAACGGAAGGAAGGGCTTTATCCCTTGGTGTCCTGCCTTCTTTAGCTGAATACAACATCACCGATATTATTTATAGCTACTTCAATAAATACCCCGAAGTAAAAGTATCACTGAATTCAGGTGATTCCACTGAATTAAAGGAAAAA
>JBAXZU010000179.1:0-2631 GCA_041670225.1 Bacilli bacterium
GCCTGACCACTAAAATCATTTTGAGAAGTCAACGCCAACAATGAGTACCTATCATCGTGCAAAAAACTCTCAATAAGATTTCGACCTATAAATCCAGTAGCTCCAGTTATTAAAACAATGGGTTTCATAACCTAGACACCTGTTGGGAAGAAAAACCAGAAAAAAGAGCGAAGAAAACAGTTTTGAAACACTTTTCAGGAGAATATCTAATTACCCCCCCCACACAACTTTTCCGAAGAAATAAAGCAATCCTTCATTCCTTTTTGCCAAGTATATTTGATTTGATATCCAAATGAATTCAACATAGTTAAATCAGCCTTAGTAGATGGTTCATTGTATCTTTGAGGAACAGCCCCAAAATTAAGAACAGACTTAGAACATGTAATCTCTTTAAGATACTCAACAACTTCCCTAATAGTCGGTGATTCACCAGAACCAACAGGTATTCTATAAAACCCTCGATTATTTGTCTGAGATATTGTCCAAAGTGCCTCAATAACATCTACAACATAAATGAAATCTCTATGCTGAGTCCCAACAGTTAGTTCAAGTGGCTTATCATCTTTTAAAAGAGACACACAGTTATGCAAGAACCTATTCCTAGGTTCATCGGGACCATAGAAATTTTCAAGAACAATATCAGCAAAAAACAATGATTTATCTTCACGGCTATACAGTTCACCTATATTAGCCGCAAAAGACTTAGTTAAAGAATAAAAATTAAAATATTTTGGCAACGAGGTGTCAATTGTCAGAATTTTTTTTACTCCATGTTCAATGGCAAAAGGGAAAATGGATAGAGGAAATATAGCATTTGCTGAAATAATAGATGATTTATCAATTCCTTTTCTTTCATACATTGCAACAGTGTTAATTATTATATCTATTTTAGTATTAATTATTAATTCACAAAGATTATTTCGCTTTGCTGAAACGAATTTGAATGAAGGACCTTCTTTTCCGACCAAATTCAAATTAACCGTCGAACGATAACAAAAGCAGTCTTTCTCAGCAAAAAAATGAGAAATTCTTGTACCTAGATATCCGTCTCCGCCTAAAACTAACACATTCATATTTATTTTAGAAAGTTCTTTATGGTGTCTGTCATATAATCAAGCATCTCATCGGTCATTCCAGGATAGACACCAATCCAAAATGTAGTATTCATCACCTGATCAGTAACATGCAAGTTGCCGATTACTCGATAAGCAGTCTTGCTGCACCGTATTTGGTTGAAGCAAGGATGCCTTAAAAGATTACCGGCAAATAGATTCCTGGTCTGTACGCCATGAGATTCAAGATACTTAGTCATATCATCACGATTGACTCCATCCTTACAGGAAATAACAAATCCAAACCAGGAAGGATCAGAATTTGGGCAAGCTTCCGGCAAAGTAATCTTGTCCTGAACATCTTCAAGGTTCCTATGGAGTCTATTCCAGTTATGCTTTCTAGCCTCGATGAAACTAGGAAGCTTTTCCAACTGAGCTAAACCAATAGCTGCCTGCATATCTGTAACCTTTAAGTTATATCCAAATTCAGAATAAACATACTTGTGGTCATAACCAACAGGAAGAGTTCCATACTGGCCAGTAAAACGATGGCCGCAGGAATTATCAATCCCAGGAGGACAGACACAGTCTCTTCCCCAATCTCTAAACGCCTTACAGATTTTGTAAAGCAAAGGATCATTCATATAAACAGCTCCACCTTCGCCCATTGTCATATGATGTGCAGGATAGAAAGAAGAAGTTCCTATATCACCAAAAGAACCAGAATACTGTGTCTTTCCATCCAATGTGTATTTTGATCCTAAAGCATCACAGTTGTCTTCAATCAGCCAAAGATTATGCTGGTCACAGAACCCTTTAACTGCTTTTAAGTCAAAAGGATTACCTAAGGTATGAGCAATCATTACAGCTTTTGATTTTCTGGACAAGGCTTTCTCCAGCATGCTAACATCAATATTATATTGAGGTATAGTAACATCAACAAAAACAGGAACTGCACCATAGTTAAGAATAGGAGTAACAGTAGTTGGAAAACCACAAGCGACAGTGATGATTTCGTCACCTCTTTTTATTTGTCTATCTCCTAACAATTGGGAAGTAAGAGTCATAAAAGCTAAAAGGTTTGCACTAGATCCAGAAGTAGTAAGCAATGATTTTTTAACATCCATAAACTTAGCAAATTTTGTTTCAAATTCAAGGCAGTTATGACCGGCAGTAAGCCAGAACTCTAACGAAGAATCAACTAATCTGACTAATTCATCTTCATCATAAACCCGGCCCGCATAGTGAATATAGTCGCCTTTCTTATAAGGCTTTTTATTAGCTTGTTCTTCCTCATAATACTTCTTAACTAACTCATCAATTTGTTCTTTTGTGGTCATTATATTTTTCCTTTATTGTTACTGTTTTCTATTGAAAAATTCTACCACTTCATTATCCATCTCTTCTGGAATATCTTCCTTATTATCAAAATAGATTCTAGTCCACTCAACTATCATATCAATACATTCATCAATATGCCATCCGGGCTTCCATCTGAATGTCTTCTTAATCTTAGAGTTGTCCAGTTTCAGAAAAGCGGCTTCATGCGGACCGCCGTCTGACTTATCAACCCACTTAA
>JBAXZU010000180.1:0-2625 GCA_041670225.1 Bacilli bacterium
CCGATATTGAGAAGATTCTTGAATTCTCTTCTTTCCTGGTCAGTGAAGCCCGCCGACATATGGTTGCTTTCCGGATGCTTTAAATCAATTGGTTCATTAGCAACATTCAAGTCGCCAGTTACAATAACTGGCTTTTTAGCCATTAAAGATGACAAATAATTTCGTAAGTCCTTTTCAAAGCCCATCCGGAAATCAAGACGTTTAAGTTCTTCGCCGGAATTTGGCACATATAAGTCAATGAAATAAAAATTCGGATATTCCAAAGTGACAGCTCGGCCTTCATCATCATATTTATTGTTTAACAATCCATAATGTACACTTAACGGTTCTTTCTTGGCTAGGATGGCAGTACCGGAATAGCCTTTCTTTACTTTGGAAACCGTCCAAAAAGGTCTGTACCCGTTAGGAATATAAGGAAAATCCTTATGTTCACCATTCTCTGTCATCTTCAATTCCTCAATACCTAAAAAATCAGGATTGAGTTTCTCAATCTGGTCAGTAAGTCCTTTACCTAAATATGCTCTGATTGAATTGACATTAAATGATACGAAAACCATGTTAATTACCTCTTGGAATCATCATTCTTAAGAATATCAGTATACATTTCCGTTCTTCTATCACGGAAGATACCCCAATCTCTTCTCTTCTTATCGATTTCATCTAAGTCAAAAGTATGTGTAAGGATTTCTTCTTTGTCGCGACTGGCTTTAGCAACCACACAACCAGTCTCATCGGTGATAAATGATGATCCAAAGAAAGTCATTTGAGAATCTTTTTCTTTTTCTGTTCCGATACGGTTAGAAGCAACAACAGGCATAATATTCAAAGCTGATTGCCCGACCATGGCATTGTGCCAATGGGGTTCTGAATCAATTGGAAGAATAGGTTCTGATCCAATGGCTGTCGGGAATAATAAATATTGGGCACCTTTTAAAGCTAGGATTCTTCCGGTTTCACAGAACCATTGATCCCAACAGATAGCTACTCCTAGTCTTCCAAAATGAGTATCGAAGACTTTAAAACCAGTATCACCGGGAGTGAAGTAAAACTTTTCTTCATAACAAGAGCCGGTTGGAATATGAGTCTTCCGGTATAGGCCTAGTCTTTCGCCATTGCTATCAATAACGCAAAGAGAGTTAAAATAACAATTTCCGGCTTTTTCAAAGAAAGAAATAGGTAAAACAACTTGATTATCCTTGGCAACCTTGGAGAAGTAATCCAATGTTTTGCTATGCTCGTATTCTTCAGCAAAATCAAAACGGTCATAGTCTTCTACTTGGCAGAAATAGTTTCTTTCAAACAACTCCTGAAGCAAAATGACATTGGCACCTTTCTTTTTGGCTTCTTCGATAATCATAGTGGCTTTTTTGATGTTCTCATTATATTCTTTGGAACATGCCATCTGAGTGGCAGCTAATGTGACTTTCATTTTTCAATATCCTCCGGTTCAATTGGATAGAGCTTAGAAAAAGGGACCTGCTTTGTGATGCAGTGGATGTTACCGCCGCCTAAGAGAATTTCCCGCGAATAGAGTGGGATGATTTTCTTCGCTGGGTAGATTTCTTTGAATTGGTTTACTGCTATTTGATCTTCTTTGACTCCAAACTGAGGCACAATCACAAAATCTGCGCTTTGATAGAAATTGATATAGGAAGCAGCTAATCTTCTACCTGGCTTTCTCTGTATCGCATTCTTATCGGCATTGATGCCTTCAGCTTCTTCTTTAGTGAGATACTGGACTTCCGGAAGCAGGACTTTGATAACTTCGAGCTTTCTTCCTTGGGCGTCAGTTTGATTGATTAAAAAATCATAATCGGCTTTTGATCTTTCATATTGAGGATCTTTTTCATCATCAGTCCAAGCTAAAAGAACGGTTCCGGGTTTGCTGAAGCAGGCAATATTATCGACATGCCCGTCTGTTTCATCTTCATAGATCCCAAATGGCAAAAAGAGGACTTTCTTGGCATTTAAGGACTTTAAAAGATTATTCTCAATCTGGTCTTTAGTTAAAGAGGGATTACGGCCTTTGGAAAGCAGGCATTCATCAGTAGTCAATATAGTTCCTTCTCCATCAGTATGAATGCTTCCGCCTTCTAAGATAAAATCTTTATAAGGGTAGCGAGGCATTCTCATCTCTAAGAGGACTTTCCGTCCTAAAGTATTATCGTTATCCCAAGGCTTATATAGACCATCAAAGTCTCCGCCCCAACTGTTGAATCCAAAGTCGACTCCTAACAATTCACTGTCCTTAGGGTTTTGAAGAAAGACTGGCAATGTGTCTCTTGCCCAACTGTCATCACAGAAAAGGCGATAAACAGTGACATTCTCAATTTGAAAATCATTGACTGTCTGATAAGGAATACGGGGATCAATGATGACAATCACTCTTTCGATGGGCGCTATGGCTTTGACTAAGTTCAGATACTCAGCCATAGCCGGCTTGGCCTTCTCACGCCAAGTATCATCTCTATAAGGAAGAATAATCAAAGTAGCCAGATGTTTCTCACCTTCAAAGGGAAAAACATAGTCAACACAGGATGTTTTGTCTTTAACAATAGCTTTCATTTCGGTTTTTATCTTTAATTTAGTAATTATATTATATAGAATATTAACAAAGTTTGTGTA
>JBAXZU010000181.1:0-2622 GCA_041670225.1 Bacilli bacterium
CAAACGCATCTGCAATTACATCAATCGATATTGATGTGGGGATTTCCTGTGCCGTTGGTACAAATACAGCCTGGGATCCAGTTCAAGAGAAACAGTGCAATGAAACTTACAGCATCAGATTAGATTAAGTTACAATTAGGGCTTAATAACCATATAAGATCTGAACTGAAAAAGACAGGTAGTTCATCTGCCTAAGAATAAATTGTTTATATAAGGCTCATTATATAAAGCTTTAAATAGTAAGCCTCCTCATCTGAGCTTTTTTTGATGAAGAAAACTGATAGTAAAGATCAGTGCTTATTTAATAATATTATTTCCTGATATCAATCAGTGGAAGTAAACGGAGCGTAGATAATAAAAAGCGCCATTATTCAGGGTTTTTTCTGTAAACGAAGCATAGGTTTACTCTCGTGTGTGTAAGCGTAAGAATTCTTTAGGGAGAATAAAAGATGAGAAGTGAAGGAAAATTTTATTCTGAGACTGATAGTTTTAGTATTAATTCCAAAGAAAAAAATATATTGAAGACTAGTGTTATTTCTTCAAATGACTATAATCTAAAAGCCTGCTTTATGACCGAGAATTATTCTTCATTCTCAAATCAGAAATATATCAATAACAGTAAGTACACATTTGTTAATCTGCCAGGTGAAGACGCTGATACCAATCGTTATTTAAGCAGTGCGGATTCCGGTATGACAATTTATTTGTATAAAATGATGGGCTTTAATAGCAACAGCCTGATTTCTTCTTTAAATATTGATATCACTGTTACTTGTGGAGTCGGAACGAATACTTTTTTGGATGATGTTCAGACCAGAGACTACAATAAATCCTATTCAGTATCTTTATGATATCCATTGAAAAACTAAATAAAAAATACAAAAATAAAATCATTTTTAAAAATGCTGATATTAAATTGCCTGATACCGGTATGTATATTTTGACCGGCCCGAATGGTGTAGGTAAAACGACTCTTCTAAATATTATCGGCTTAGTCGATGATGACTATCGCGGAAATGTATATGTTGATGGACTTAAAATTTCGGATAACCAAGACATTATTCGTTCAAAGTACATATGCTATATTAATCAAAAAAACAATCTGGTTACATTTCTTTCTCCCAAAGAAAACTACTATATATGCTCGGAATTGAATTCAGCAGGTAATAAATCGGAAGGAGATATGTGGTTTAATGCTTCAAAAAACAGCTGCCTTTCAGATGGGGAAAAAATAATTCTTGCTTTAAATAGAGGCTTTAATGCGGGTCGGAAAATTTTCCTGCTTGATGAAGTGTCAGCTTTATTAGACCGGGAAAATACAAAGAAGGTAATGGAACGCTTATTTGAATTATCAAAAACATGCTTGGTGATTTTTGTTAATCATGATAGTCGGCTGCAGACTAAAATTCCTGACGGGTACATTGAGATCAAAGATGGTAAGCTTATAATGATTTCTTGCGACAGATCTTTAAATAAACCTGATGCTAACCTTCGATTAAAAAGCGAATTGTCAGTTGAGGTTAAGCATAAGAGCAAAACTCAGTGTGCTTGTTTTTTAGCAATCAAGGTTTTACTTTCTCACATGGGTTTATTTCTACTAGCATCTTTCCTAATAGGCTTTTCTCTGGCTCTTTCTCTTTCTTGCGCCTCAGTTCTAACGTTAGATATCAGACAGGTATATGAGGATAATATGCCTGAAGAGAGAGACTATAGATTCCGCAATGTCAATAAGCAGGTTATTCATTATTACGATGAATCGGAAAAAAGAACAATAGATATTGACTGTGATAATGGGATAAAAAAAGAAGCTGAGAAAGAATTAGATAAATGCGCCAAATATTATCTTGAATCAGCAATCAGCTCAGTTTATGCGATACGTTTTGATCCGTCTATCGAAGAAGGAAAGATTTTTCTTTCATCAAGCTATTATTCAGATGTAAACAATGGATTCAGTGATGCTATATCCGGAGATAGCATTACTTTTTCGTTCGGCGATCCAATAAACTACGAGCTGAAAGTCCCTTTCCAAGTAAAAAATGATAAATATACAGCAGATGGTATGAGTGCGAATTCTGACTGGTTTTCACAACTTATGCCTTCATCATCCATCTGTGTCCCATATGGATGGTGGAGAAATGATCAAATGTCTTTTCCGACTGTTTCCAGTCTGAATTCTTATTTTATCCACGCGCCTTTTTATATTTCCCAAAGCCTTTTTGAAAGTAAAAATAAGGTGAATCTGGGATATAAGATAGCTGATGACTGCCTTGTCTTAGGGAGCAGCTACATGTCAGCTTTCACCTGTAACGACAGTTCTTTCCCGACTTTCGAAGATTTCGGCTTGCATGTTGATAAAAGGACTAATGTTGATATGAACGAAGTCTTTCGAAACGGCATCAGCACTAAAGTCGATCTGCGACTAAATAAATATGTTAAGGATGAAACAGTAATCATCAGTGACAACGCTTTCTTAAAATTAAAGGCAGGCATAGATGAAATCAGTTCTTCTAAAAAGTATACAATCACAAAAAACAACAGAGAATCAATTATAGATATCTGCAGCAAGCAGTTAATATATCCTGTCGGATGTGCAGGCGAAAATGATATAAAGACGGCGGTTAC
>JBAXZU010000182.1:0-2618 GCA_041670225.1 Bacilli bacterium
GGTAATTACGAACGATCTCAAACGATAATATTACATCATTACCGGCTACTTGGTAGATAACTTTTCCTTTTCCGAATAATGATTCAGCATCTGTTTGTTTTTGTACTTGATTTTCCATTTTAATTTTTTATTTTGATTGTTAATTCAGTTCCTTGCGGAGCTACGAATAAGTTAATTGATTGCCCTACTGTAGGAATTGTCTCATTTACGCTCTCGTGATTGTCAATAAACAATGGAGCGGAAACCCCTTTAAACCGTGAAATTGTATTCGCAATATCAATGCCTACGTTTATCATTGCTTCAGTATTTAGAGACTGGGATACTCCTTCGATGGAAGGTTTACATACCTCGGCATATAATCCGTTCTTTTGAAGTTCAAACATCTGCCATGTGGTTATGGCAAATAACTTGTTTACCCTTTCTGTTGCTTCTTCAACGGATGCCCGATTAATTTCTTTTGCTAGAAATTCTTTATTGTTAAGTTCGCTTAGTGATGAGGCTATTTTATTCGCTCTATCTTTGTATTCTAGGATAGACTTATCAGTGTCCTCTATCTGTTTCCTGACTGATAGTTTTCCGATAACGTCTTCGTGCTTTCTCTTCAGCTCCATTTTCTTTGCAGTAAGTTCTGAGTTATCCGGCTTTTCTTCTGTCTCTTTAGCCTTTAGCTCTTCTTCTAATGCCGATATTTCAGCATTAAGAGAAATGCGTGTTTGGCTTAATGAAGTTATTTCAGGAGAGGCAATAGGTTTATCTCTTTCAGGAATGTAGTCCGGCATTGATTCCACTATTGTGGTCTCTGCTTCTATCTGTCTATCGATAGAAGATACCATCTTATTTTTTTCTTCTATCTTTTCTTTGCACTCGTCTTCTTCTTTTGCCTTAGCCTTCCCGTTTTTTATGATTTGAGAGATTCTTTCCTCCTTTTTTCTGTTAAAGGTGGATTCCGCTAACTCTCTGTTTTTATCCATATGCGCAATTAACTCCAGTGAATTACATACATGGTTTGCGAGCAGCGGGCACATGGTTCCTGATTGGTCGTTTTTGAATGTCTGCTCTTGCTCTTTCTTATATTCTTCAAACAAGGCTTTTTTCTCTTCTGATAATCTTTCTGCTTTTGAAGACAATTCTTTGATGGCTGATTCCAAAGCTGATTTTTCGGAATAGAGTTCCCTCAGCTTTAATTGGTGTTTTCTCTTGTCTTCCCCTTTTGAATAAGCCTCATCTTCAAAGGCTCTTTTGACACGTTGCTTTTCTTCTTCGATCTTATTGGTCACATTATAGAACTCTTTTCTCTTATCAGAAATACTTGTTCTGATTAGATTGATCTCTTTCTGTTTTGATTCATCTAATTTTCCTGAATCATTGATAGATGCGTTAACATCTTCCATTAGCGATTCTAGCATTGTTTTTTCGGATGAAAGTTCATCCCAATTTAGCGGTTGAGGTTTATTATCCTCTAGTGCGCGTATTGCCGGATCAAGATCCCTGAGTTTCTTTTCAAGTTCCTTCTTCTCGTAACTGTACTGCTTCAAAGCATCTTCCAAAGATTTACCAGACAATTCATTCAGGAATGTTTTCCATACCGTATTAGATTCGCAAATATCTTCAATCGGTCTTACACCTCCCATCACACACAGGTAATTACGTTGGTAGGCGGTAGAGAGAGATAGAAAGTAATTGATGTCGGTTATCATCCTGAACTCATCTTCACTCATGATGTCATTGATAAAAGCCTGGTATTCCGTTATTTTTTTTGGAACATCATCAATATAGCACAGTGTTTCATCTCCGGTGTAAGTTGCTTCTTTCCCTTTCGTCCATTTTTCATGAAGCACTCTCTTTAATTGAAAGTGTTTATCGTCGATAAAGAAGACACCTAACACGGATACATCTTCGTGGTCCACCTTCTCTTTGTTTTCTAGGCGTTTGATGTCAAATGCGCCTCTTCCTGTGTCAGTTCTTCCCTGGCTATCTTTCCCGAATAACAGCCATGTCATTGCGGAATAGATTGTTGTTTTACCGGCACGGTTGGGACCATAAATGTTCGTGGTCTGCCCGAACTCGAAGGTTTCACGTTTGAACTTCTGAAAGTTTTCCACGTGCATTTCTTTTAAGAATAATGTTTTCATAATTTTATCTTTTTATTTTGAAATAATCAGAGAATATTTTATTGCCGTAATTATCTTTTGTGAGATTTATAATTTCGCAAATCTTATATTTTCCTTTCTTCTCTTTTAACCGATTTATTACGAAATCCTTTGTTCCCATTGAACATGCACCCGTTATTATACGATATGCTTCTATCGATTCTTCAAAAGTAAGTTCGCTATCTAATGTAAGATTTTCATATTTACTTTTATCTCGATTTGATATTTTAAAAATTAGATCTTCTTTTGCCTCTTTGAGGGTATTTCCGTGTGACCATTTATTTTCACCGTTAGTTACGAGATAAGATATTTTGGAATCTCCAATATTCCTTATTCTGTAAACATTTCCTTTGTTTGATATAATAATAGAAAATATTCCGTCTACTTTAATATATTTTCTGTTGTGCCAAAAATACACTTCCGGGGCATTATGATTAATTTTGCTTATATTGGTTATACCCGTGCCAC
>JBAXZU010000183.1:0-2611 GCA_041670225.1 Bacilli bacterium
CTTCTTATTGCTTTCTATGGTTTAAGTGGTGTTACTGCTAGCGTTAATATGGTTGCCAATCTCTTCCTTTCCTTCATTATGTTCAACTTATTAGGATTTGAATTTTCTGTTGCCGGTGTCATCGGTCTCTCAATTGTTACTTTACTTTCTGCCTTTATTTCAATAAATTACTTTGAACATGTTAAGCAGGAATCTAAAAAGGGACGTGGACCTGAAAAGGCCAATAAAGAAGGCTATCATAAGGCTTTCTTTGGCGCTCTGGACATCTCCATTGTGTCATTCTTTACTGCTTTATTCTCTTTCTTGATTTCTACTGGTTCATTTAAAACTTTCTTTGGTGCCATTATGGTCGGAACTCTTGTCGCTTTTATTCTTACTAATTTCCTTGATAAATGGGTTACTTCTTGGTTGGTTAAGGATTGTGAAACTTATGATCACCCTTATTTCTTCTTTAGTAAGAAGCTTAAGGAAAATAAGAAAATTGCTATTGTTTCCAGTAAGAACAATGGAAAACGTCTTCCTATCTATGGCATTGCCGGCTTAGCAGCTGTTGTCTGTGCTTTAGGACTTTCCCTTAATGCTGTTACAATGGGTAGTGGTTATAACTTATTCAATAAGGCTGATCAGTACTCTAATGGCTACAATCTTTCTATCTCCTTCTCTGATCTTAATCAGTCCTATGAAGCCTTATCCTCAAAAGATAATTATTTAGCTTATCTCACTCAGATTGGTGCAAATGCTGAAAATCCCGTCGGAAACTATACCATGTATCGTGAAGGTACTGAAGCTCCCAAATCCGATTATCCAACTTTCTCTTACGACTATAACACTGCTTTTGTCAATATTGTCGAGAAGACCAATTCTGATGATGGAACTACCTATTTTGTTCATTATTTCAGCGTTGATGTCTCTGATGATTTGACCAAGTTAATGGATACAACTAAAGAACTTTCCGTCGAAGATGTTATCATTAATTCTATGGAGAATACTTCTTATTCTGAAGATGTTAATGGTTACAAATATGTTTCACCTTTAGCTAACAGTTACTATATCGATGACAGTTTCTCTGCTTATGCCTTATCTACTTATGCTGGCGATATGGCCTTTGATACTAATAATATGTTCCTCATTTTAGGCTTAATTTCTGTGTTTGCTTCAATTTATATTCTTATCAGATTTGGCTTGAATCTCTTCCTTACTGGTATTGCTTCTGGAACAGTTCTTGGCTTACTTGAAATTGGAATTCTTGCTTTAGCTCATATTCCTTTCAATTCATTTACCGGTCTTGCTCTGATGGCTACCTTATTTGTCTTCAATCTTGTTCTTATCCCTTTATTTGCTGATAATCGTGTCACGGTTAAAGAAAGAGGACTCAAGGGTATTGCTACCAATGATGATAAGGCCAATATCGAAAACGAAGTTCTTAGTAAGAATCTTAATATTGTCTTAATTGTCAGTGGTATATTGATTGTCCTCTTTGCCTCCTTATTTGCCATTAATGAAAGCCTTAGATTTGTATCCTTAATCGGCATTATTCTTACTATTGTTGCCTTATTTGTCAGCTATTTCTTTGCCACCAATTTCTATTATCTCTGTGCCTCACATATTACTTTCAAGCCTTTCCTTGATTGGTTTAATATGAAGAGAACAAGTCATAAGAAGAATAAAGGTGGAAGCGTTGTTGAAACAAAGATTACCAATAAAGATGGAATCAATTATGTTGATCCCGAATCCGCACATGAGACGATTATTCCTGGACTTAACGATTTCCATCATTAAATGTCAAAATTTTTAACTGATTTGCTTGAGTTTTATAACATATCTGTCAAAGACCTCAGTGCCCGAAAGGCGCCGGGGTCTTTTGTGAACCTGAATTTACCCTATGATTTGCCTGATTTTGTTAAGGTTGTGAATCGAATTAAAGAATCTATCTCAAAGCATGAGAAAGTCGTTGTTTATGGCGATTATGATGTTGATGGCTTGACTAGTACTGCGATTATGGTTAAAACCTTGCTTCAATTGGGCCTAAAAAGCGGTTATTTTATTCCTTCTAGATATCATGAGGGTTATGGTCTTTGCATCTCCCGTGTCGAGGATTTTATAAAAAAAGGTTATCAGACTATTATCACAGTCGATAATGGTATTTCAGCATTTGAAGCTATTGATTATGCTAAAAGTAAAGGGTTGGAAGTCATTGTCATTGATCATCATGAAATCCAAGAAAAACTCCCTAATACTGATTATATATTTCACCAGAACTTATCTGGGTTCATTGATTATAATTGTTCTGCTGCTTCTTTGGCTTTTTTTGTCTGCTCCTATTTATTAGGTGGATTTGATTATTATTTAGCCACCATGGCTGGCATTGCTGTCTTTTCTGATGTTATGCCCTTGATTGGCAATAATCTTGAACTCGCCAAGATTTCTCTTTTTGCCATGAAGAAGTTCCGTTATCCAAACTTAATTTCCCTTAATACAAGTGATGAGATTTCTTATGATTACTATTCTTTTGTCTTGATTCCTTCCCTTAATTCAGTGGGGAGAATTCTGACTGATACTTTAGCAACTAATGCTGCCTGCAAGTTTTTGATTTATCCCGATCAACCTGATC
>JBAXZU010000184.1:0-2569 GCA_041670225.1 Bacilli bacterium
CTCCAATGCAGAAGAATATCGAACAGTATAAGATTCTGGAAATCCAGGCTAAGGAGCTCAAGGACAAAGTTGAAGTCTTAGCCGCTATTCAGGCTGACTTTGATGAATTGACCCGTTACCGTCGTTCAATGGATATGCTGACTTATGTTAACAGCCGTGTCAATTATGACGAAAACCAGCATAAACTTGATAATCTCAATGAAAAGCTGAGAAAGAACAACGAACGTCTGATGCAGATCCGTTATTCCATTGATGAATTCGATAAGCAAATTGAGAATCTCAATTCGGATTTAGCTTCCTATCAGGCCAAAAAACTTTCTTCCAACACTTATTCTCTGACTGAAAAGATTTCCGGAAAGAAGAATGAACTGGCTCAGGCTATTTCCGCTATCACTATGTCTATCAATTCCGTCATGTCCAGCATTGTCGGATATGCTTCCGAATACAACAGATCATGTATGGAATTCTCCCGCTATTATTCTCGTTTTGATACTTCACGCTTAGGCGATAAGTTATCAAAGGAATTTGGTGAATTACTTGATATTTCCAATGATTTGGTTTCCTCAAGTCAGGAAATCCTTTCCGAGATTGATAATTCCAATCTTGATTTTGAGAATGTCAAAGCTTTTAGAAATGATATGGACAGTCTGAGAAATCAGGCTACCACTGTAAAATCTCTGATGATCAACGAGCTTTCTCAGACCAGTGATGCTTTACAGTCTCTTCAGTCTGATTTAAAAGCTGTCAATAACGGAAAGAAACCTTTTGATAAGTTAGGACCTAACTACATTGCCATCCGCAACAGTCTTGAATCCAGTCTTAGAAACCGTCATTCTGATGCCAAAGTCGATATTTTCTGCGATTTGGTTGATGTCAATGATGCTGAATGGACCATGGCTTTGGAGGCTGTTCTCTATAACCAGAAATTCAATTTCTTTGTTAATCCTGCCTACTATGAGGAGGCTAACCGAATCCTGAAGGAATTATGCGATAGCTATCAGTATTATCGTGTTTCCTTAGTAGATACTGAAAAGCTTCTGAATGCCAATATTATGGCAAACGATGACTCGATTGCCAATCTTATTGATACTGATGATGAAGGCGCCAGAGCTTATGCTGACTACATTTTAGGCCGAATCAAGAAGTGCACGACTTTTGCTCAGGCACGTGAAAGCGGCAGTGGTCTGCTTTCTGACTGCACCGGATACCGTGGATTTGCCACTTGGTATCTGAATAAAGCCAATGCCAGAGTCTATTTCTTAGGAACTAAGGTTTCTAAGGACACTCAGGTTCTTTCTGCCAGCGATTATCAGAAGATGAATAGTCGCTATACTCTGCTTACTGAAGCCCTGAATAAGATTCAGCCTCTGCTTTCCTTACCGATTATGTCGGTCGCTGAACTTTCCACTTATCAGGCTGATATCGGCCGTTCAAGCGAGATTCAGACTCTTGAAGATAAGATTGCCAGCCTTGATCAGGAAATGCGTCAGGTTTCCAATGGCGATATGCAGGCTGTCAGTGACAAGATTGAATCAATCAAGAACGATATTGCTCTCATCAATCAGAAACGTGAGGAACTTTTGACTGAAAGAGGCTCACTTCTTAATGACGTTCAACGTCTTAATGCCATTGAAATTCCTTCCCTTACTGCCACCAACGAACAATTCAAGAATAGTCTTTCTCAGTTTGATTCTGCCAAGGTTAACGAGGAATATGAGCCATTCTATAACAAACTGTGTGAACAGGAAGGAATTACTATTGCTCAGATCCGCACCACTTCCCAAAAGGAATATATCATGGCTGATAACCACGCCCGTTCCAGCCGCAGCAACCTGCTTAAGAGAAGAAATGATTACTGTGTCAGATTCCATCTGAATTATGACATCTATAATGAAGCTAAGAATGATGAATTCAAGAATGAACTGGAGAAGATTTCGACTGTCCTTTTTCCTGATTACGAAGAAAAAATCGTTTCCGCCCATGAAGACAGTATCCGTGAATTCAAGGATGATTTCATCTACAAGCTCAGAACTGCCATTGAGACAGTCAATGCTCAGATTGAAGAACTCAATCAATCATTGGAAGACAGCCGTTTTGGCCGTGATACTTATCAGTTCAAGGTCACTCCCAGCAAGGATTTCCTGGAATATTACAGCATGATTATGGACCCTCTCCTTCTGAAAGCCGGTGATGCTGAAGCTTTGTTCATGGAAAAATACAAAGCTACGATGGACAACCTTTTCGGACTTATCTCCTCTTCAACTTCCTCTAGCGGAGAAGAACGTGAACAAATACTGAAAAATATCAATACTTTCACTGATTACACGACATATATTAACTTCGATTTGCTTGTTACCCGTGGAATTGGTGATGAAACCACCACTATTTCCTTAGGCCGTTCCTTCAAGAGTCAGTCTGGAGGCGAAACCCAGACTCCTTTCTATATTGCCATTCTGGCTTCCTTTGCTTCTTTGGCCCGTGTCAACAATACCAAAGATAACAACACTCTGAGATTGGTCATATTTGATGAGGCCTTCTCAAAGATGGATAGCGCCAGAATTATGAAATC
>JBAXZU010000185.1:0-2556 GCA_041670225.1 Bacilli bacterium
ACAAAAGTAGAATCTAAACCAATGATCTATGCTTATTCGGACATTTCATATCCGAATTGCCTTAAAGTTGGCTATACTTCGGTGGATGTTGACAAAAGAGTTGCACAACAATATCCTACAAAACGTCCTGATGGTTTAGTTCCATATAGGATTGTTTTGCGTGAATCAGCGATGCTGCCTGATGGTTCGTCTTTTATGGATCATGATGTTCATAGAGCCTTAAGAAAAATGGGTATTAAACAGCTCGGTGATTCTGAATGGTTTAGATGCTCTGTAAAAGATGTCAAAGCTGCTATAATCGCAGTTAAAACTGGTACAAAAAACTTTGAAAAGAAAACTGAGGCCTTTAAGATGCGTCCCGAACAGAAAGAAGCTGTTAGAAAAACAAAGGCTTATTTTGAGTCAACCTACGCTAAAGGTTCGCATCATTATCCAAAATTTCTTTGGAATGCAAAAATGCGTTTTGGAAAGACTTTTGCAACATATGAGCTTGCTAAGAAAATGGGCTTTAAGAGAGTCCTTGTACTCACTTTTAAACCGGCGGTTGAATCAGCTTGGAAGGAAGACCTTCTTACTCACGTTGATTTTGTCGGGTGGCAGTTTATAGCAAGAGACCCTGATGACGCCTCAGATACTTTAGACGAACAATATGAAAGAGCAGATAAATCAAAACCTATTGTTTGCTTCGGCTCCTTCCAAGACTTTTTAGGGGTTGATAAAGCAACTGGCGGAATCAAAGCCCACAATGAATGGGTACATACTAATAACTGGGATCTTGTTGTTTTTGATGAATATCATTTTGGTGCTTGGAGAGATTCTGCCAAGAAACTTTTTGAGCAGGATGAAGATGAATATGATGAAAATGACAATGAAGACAATTCAGGTAACGAATTGGATGAAACCTGGTTGCCTATAACTTCTTCATACTATTTGTATTTATCTGGAACGCCTTTTAGAGCTATAAACTCAGGTGAATTTATTGAAGACCAAATATATAACTGGACTTATAGTGATGAGCAGAAGGCAAAAGAAGATTGGGTTGGTGATGATAACCCTTATGCCGCATTGCCAAAGATGATTATGCTTACCTATAAACTACCGGAAAGCATAGAAAAAATCGCCAAAGGTGGAGAGTTTAATGAATTTGATTTAAATGTCTTTTTCTCTGCCGAAGGAAAAGGAAAGAATTCACATTTTGTTTTTGAAGACTATGTTCAAAAATGGCTGGACCTTATTCGAGGGTCCTATCTTGAAACTACAGTTGATGAACTGAAACTTGGTGCTGAAAAACCAGCCATGCCTTATTCTGATACTAGGCTTTTAAGCGTTTTGTCTCATACGCTTTGGTTTATGCCTAACGTTGCTTCTTGTCAGGCTATGGCTAATCTTTTGGCTATGCCACAGAATGTTTTTTATCATGACTATATAATCAATGTCTGTGCTGGTCCTGAAGCTGGTATTGGAATCGATGCCTTAAAACCAGTTGAGGAATCTATGGATGATCCTTTGAATTCAAAAACTATCACGCTTTCTTGCGGAAAATTGACAACAGGCGTCACCATTAGACCTTGGACAGGAATTTTTATGCTTAGAAATCTTTCTAGTCCTGAGACCTATTTTCAAGCAGCGTTCCGTGTTCAAAGTCCTTGGACAATTAAGAAAGAAGATGGAACAACCGAGATTTTAAAAAAAGAATGCTATGTTTTTGACTTTGCTTTAAATAGAGCTTTACGCCAGATTTCAGATTATTCCTGCCGTCTTAATGTAAAGGAAACCAATCCAGAGAAGAAGGTTGGAGACTTTATCAACTTCCTTCCAGTCCTTGCATATAACGGAAGTAGTATGAGACAAGTTAACGCGGCTGAAATATTAGATCTTGCAATGTCAGGAACTACGGCTACCCTTCTTGCTAAGAGATGGGAATCAGCTCTTCTTGTCAACGTTGATAATGCTACTCTTCAAAGGCTTCTTGCCAGTCAAGAAGCAATGGATGCTTTGATGAGGATTGAAGGCTTCCGTTCCTTGAATGATGACATCAAGACAATCATCAATAAATCAGAAGCCGTCAAAAAAGCCAAGAAAGATGGTAAAGACGTCACTCCTAAGGAAAAACGCGAACTTACTGAAGAGGAAAAAGAATACAAATCCAAGAGAAAAGAAATTCAGGAAAAACTCATCAAGTTTGCCACAAGAATCCCGGTTTTTATGTATCTTACCGATTATCGTGAATATAGCCTTAAGGATGTTATCACTCAACTTGAGCCTTCATTATTCAAAAAAGTCACTGGCCTTACGGTAAAAGATTTTGATTTGCTTGTTTCTTTAGGTGTATTTAATGAAGCCTTAATGAACGATGCAGTTTATAAATTCAAACGATACGAGGATTCTTCTCTTAACTATACCGGTATCAATAAACACGAAGGCGAAAAGGTCGGCTTATTCAACACAGTAATTTCTAAAGATGATTACGACAAAATGGCAGGAGAACTTTTGGATTCACAGAAATATAATCCAATGCCTTTTAATGCGATTAATCATCCATATTTTGATGATGCA
>JBAXZU010000186.1:0-2521 GCA_041670225.1 Bacilli bacterium
CGGATAGTTGGGGCTGTAGCTCAACTGGGAGAGCGCCTCCATGGCATGGAGGAGGTCGCGAGTCCGATCCTCGTCAGCTCCACCAACTAGTAAAAATGCACGCTAAAAGCGTGCTTTTTTTGTTTTTATTAAGAAAATACACATTTTTTATCAAATTTGAATTTTCATTCTAACTCAATAACGGATTTAATGATATCCTTCATATTAAAAGAAAGACATCAAAGTAGAAGAATACCTAACTGGCTATTTCAATTCAATTTCAGTTAAGGAACTTTAGGCTTTCTATGAACCCAAAACCTATTCCTAATTATAAAAAGCCCTGGCAACTATAATTTAGTTCCAGAGCTATTCTTTTTCCTGCCTGAATAATAGAAACTCTTATTTAAAGGTTACGGAAACCGGATGGTGATTTTAGAAGCCATATTCATCGGTGAAGCTTAAGAAGATAGAATCGGATTTGGTCAAAGTATCAGTCAAATGTTTTATCAGTTATAAGTATCATAGATATTAACTGATTCGTAAGTTGTGAAATCAAAAGAAGAAGGTACTTTGCTGACATCAGTATAACTGACATTGGCAACTATTTTATTAGTAGCATTTCTTCGATTCGAATACTCTCATAGCCGGTTACATTAAGGATTCCTGTTTTATAGGTGCAACAATAATCGGCCATAATTAGATGCTAAGAAAAAGATTGGCGATTTTCTTTTGAGACGATACTGAATAGGAAGGAGATAGGCATTCATTTTTTCTTTATCAGTTATTTTTCAACAGTGTTGATAAACCGGCTATTTCTTGATCAGTGAATCCTAGAAAGCGGAAATAATCATCAACTTTACCCCATTTCTTATTGAACTTTTCCATTACTCTTGATAAGAAAAGGGCATCCGGCTTTAAGACCGCCTGAGGAAAATCAGGGTATCTCTTTTTAGTCTCTCTTTGCAGCCTTGTTAAGTATGGAAATGAAAGCATATAGTCGGCGTTGACATCATGAAACGGAACTCCGTTTGCTAAAAGCAGGATGGCTGTGAAACAACCAGTACGGTCCTTTCCGGCTGAACAATGAAGGACACAAGGCTTTTCACAAGTAAGAAGTGTATGAAACACAGCATAAGCCTGTTTTGGTTCTTCCAGCATTTCAATATAACTATTGATCATATCCCAACGGTTTTTAGGTACTCGGCCATTGCCATTTACGGATAAAGAAATATTGATGAATCTTTTATCTCCGACAGTCTTATCCGGCCTTTTTTCTTTATCTGAATCATTTCGTAAATCAATGATGGTTTTGATTTTTAAATCTGCCATTCTCTGTATATCATTTTCGGTGGCATCTGATAAAGAGCCGCTTCTAAAGACTATTCCAAAGCCTGTCTCGCCATAGGTAGCATAATAGCCGCCAACATCTCTGAAGTTTTCAACTTTCTCTAATGGAATTCTTCTTAACATATCTTTCTCCTTATTTGATGATAAGGATAGTATATAACCTTTGTTTTCTTTTTCAGGCTTCAATTCACAATTTTACTTTCTGAGACTGATTCTTTAAAATTAGTAAACTATAATATTCCTATAAAAAAGAATGAGGATCAATGATGAAAAAGAACAGCCAGAATCAAACAGTTACTGAAAGCAATCCTAAGCTTTGCGTTTTGAAAAAAATAGCTTCGAATTTCAACTCCTCTCAAATCGTCTATGCTCTTGGCGGGTCATTGATGCTGAATCTCAGAGGAGTCAAAGTCGCTTACCATGATATTGATTTGATGGTTACTCTTTCTGACTCTTTAAAAGCCGATAAGATTCTTCAAAGCCTTGGAACCAAATCACCAAAAAGAAACAACAGTGACTATACGACCAAATTCTTTGGTGAGTATGTTATCGATGGTGTCGATGTTGACCTGATGGCTGAAGTTTCAAAAGACAATCCTTCTTTTATCTTTTCCTTGGAAGAAAAAGATATAGATTCATATTGTGATTTAGAAGGTATTCCTTTACCACTTCATTCAATGACTAAATGGCTGGAATTATACAAAGATATAAATAGAAAAGATAAAGTTGAGCTTATTGAAAAGTACAGTCATAAACGAATAAACTGATTTCTCTCGATACTATTTTTGCTGATTAGCCAGCCAGTTATGCTTTCTTGCCTTAGCTTGGCTATTTTTTATATTTGAAAACCTTTATAATATTGCTGAAGGAAATATATGCTTTATGATTGATTACAGTAAATACATATCTCAAAAAAGACGAAATCAGTCTACTCCCAAGGCTTTAGTCGAAAATGGCAAAGCTCATTTTGGAACTTTTGACCGAGAATTCACTAAGCTTAATATTTTGGATTGTAAGAACCCTACTTTCTGGGGTAACTGTTTCAAGAAGGAAAAACTGTCTTTGTGGGAAGCATTGACTCTTGATTTTCAGGAAGGACTTTTAATATCTGCTGTAGTTGATTTAGGACTCTTTGGTATGGGATTTAATATTTTTTTTGTTAAACAGACTAAAAAAATATATTCTTTTCAGACTA
>JBAXZU010000187.1:0-2500 GCA_041670225.1 Bacilli bacterium
CTTTTTCTTCCGATGTCAGAGAAGAAATAGTATCTTTTATCCACCTTATTTCTTCCTTTTTAAGAAAGAATGGATTTCCTTTGAGATCAATCATTTTATGATTCTTGGTAAAAAACCTTGTTTAAGAATGAAAGACAGGCATCAGATACGTAACGCTCGTGATACCAGGGGTTTCCATGGTGTAGTTTTGCTTTCTCGATGTGGAGCTCTATTTTGTTCTCTCCGGCTTTTTCTTTTATGGCATTGGCAAAATCAATGGACATTTCAACAGGGACTACTTGATCTATAGAACCGTGGAATATACAGACGGGAGCCATGTCTTTGCTGATATAGGTAATGGGAGAAGATAAACGGCAGAGTTCTTTGACTCTTTCTAAAGGAGAACCTAGGAACAAGGATTCAGGAGAGTTGGGGTCATTATGATCAGCTATTCCAAGATGGCTCTTTTTAAAATAGTCATCCATTTTGTCAAAGCCTCCACAAGGACCGCACCAATCTATTTCCGCATTGACTCTTGATGAGTATTCTTCATAGCCATAACTGAGGTCTTCCATTCCCTGATTGTTGAAGGTGACATTTAGCATAGATACTAGCCAGCCGCCGCTTGAAGGACCCCAGACGGCGATTCTATCAGCATCAAATTCAAATTCTTTCGCTTTTGATCTGATGAAACGAATCACGGTTTTTGCATCGTAGAGCATAGCTGGAAATCTGGCTTCTTTCGATAAGCGGTAATCGGCAGAGACTACTACATACCCTTCTTCTAAGGCTCTCAGCATTGGCTCCAGAGCATCGTCTTTTCTAGTCCCGATCATGAAAGCTCCGCCGTGGAAATAGACTATTACCGGATAGAGATCGTGTTTCTTTTCATTGGGAAAATAGATGTCTAATTTCTGACTCTGGGAAGAATGACAGTAGGAAATATCTAATATCTTTCTTTTGATTCCGTCAGTATATTTGTGATCTAGAAGAGGAATCACAAAATTAGGATCTTGCATCAGAGGTTTGCCTTCACAAAATTCCACACTATCTCCATATTGTGGTCAGATTCAAACATCTTGTCTTTATGATCGGCATTTTCTAATGGATGGAAAAAAGCCCTTCCTTCTCCGACAGTCAGAACAATCTTGTCAAAAAGAATAATCGATTGTCCAAAAGGCACCAATTTATCGTGAGTTCCGTGTTCGATTAACAGAGGGGCCATTAAATCAGAAACATAAGTCATCGGATTTGCTTTATCGCAGAGCTTTGCATCAGCTTCTTTCAAAGGCTTTCCGATATAACAGGATTCAGCCGAATAATCAGCATTGTGATCAGTAAAGGAAATTCCGTTCTTCATCGCCTGTTCATCCATGACTTTAAAATCAGTCGGGCCAAACCAATCGATAGCCATCTTTATTGTGGGGTCTGTGTCGAAAGTCTTGTCTTCTTCCCCGATGAATTTTCCGTTTGGAATATTCATCGCCAACATAGCGGAAAGGTTTCCACCGGCTGATCCTCCTATCGTTCCGATGCGGTTTGGATCGAGATGGTATTCATCAGCGTGTTTTTTGAGAAAACGAATAGCTTCTCTGCAGTCGAGGACGGCCTGAGGGAATATGGATTCATCGCTAAGGTGGTACTGAATAGATGCGAAGGCATATCCTTTATCAATGGCATCGAGGAGTTTTTTGACATGACCGTCTCTCTTGTCTCCAATGGCAAAGCCACCGCCGTGAATATGAATCAACAGTGGGAAGGGTCCTTCGCCTGTCTCGGGAAGATAGATATCAATACTGTTATGGGGTTTTCCATCGCCATAATTGACATCTAAGAATTTTCTTTTGACATAAGTGACATCAACTAATGGCGGAATTCCGTCCATAGGCGGTTTGCCTCCTGAAAATCTAAAACCATTACCGGGTTCTTTAAAATCTTTAGGCGGAAATTCTTTATCAAATTTATTCATAGTGTTACCTCTTTTATAACTGAGCTTTCTTTTCTTCAGTCTGCTTGAATGGAATCTTCATCTGTTTGACTCTGATCTTTACTTTAGGCCAGTTCTTAATTGCATCAAAACTGACAGCCAATAAGAGAATCAGACCTTTGACAATCTTCTGGGCATTGGTTGGCCAACCGGCAAACTGCATACCATTGGCTATGACCTGCATGATCAAGATGCCCACAACCATTCCAACTACATTTCCTTTACCGCCCATCATGGAAATACCGCCGACAATAGCTGCGGTCAGACAAGTGAATTCCAAACCGGAGTTCAAGGCTTCAATACTGGCGGCATCGTTTTGGGCTAGGACATCTATGGAAGCAAAGGAAGCAAACAATCCTGCCAAGCCGAAACAAACACAAGTGATCATGTCTACATTGATTCCTGAGAGACGGGCACATTCTTTGTTTCCGCCGACAGCTAAGACATCTCTTCCGAACTTTGTTTTGTTTAAGACAAACCACACAACTGCAACTGCTAAGATTGCTAACCAGAAATCAATCGGCATTCCTAATA